>CAYMDB010000076.1:0-10495 GCA_964388865.1 uncultured Flavobacteriaceae bacterium | reverse complement strand
TCTTGCGGACCGCAAACCGCACCACTGGCATTCTGTATAAAATATAAGCGATCTGCCAGTGCTTTATCTTTTACCACCAGAGCTCCCATAATCAAATCACTATGCCCACCTAGATATTTCGTCACAGAATGCATTACCAAGTCCGCACCTAAATCTAAAGGTTGCTGCAAGTAAGGCGTCGCAAAAGTGTTGTCTACAGCAAGCAAAATATGGTGCTTTTTTGCAATTTTAGCGGTCGCGAGAATATCTATAATCGTCATCATGGGATTGGTTGGCGTTTCTACCCATAATAGCTTCGTGTTTTTGGTAATGTAATCTTCAATTCGGGCGGCGTTGGCCATACCTATAAACTTAAACGTAATGCCAAAATCCGCGTAAATCTTAGTAAATAAACGGTAGCTTCCACCGTATAAATCGTTGGTAGAAAGCACCTCATCACCAGGCTTTAATAGTTTTAAGACGGCATCAATAGCAGCTAAACCAGAAGCAAAGGCCAGACCGTAGTTTCCGTTTTCTATACTTGCAATCGCCTTTTCAAAAGCGTGACGCGTGGGATTTCCAGAGCGCGAATATTCATAACCTTTGTGACCACCTGGTGTTGTTTGCGCATAAGTGGAGGTCTGGTAAATGGGTGGCATTACGGCTCCATAAGCCGCATCGTGTTGTTGGCCACCGTGTATCGTTTTTGTATTGAATTTCATATGGTTTTATCTCTCGTTTTATAAAGATGCAATAAAATATAGATTCCACAGCTCAATAAGAATGTAAAGCGCTATCGTTTTATCTTTTCAACTTATAAAATTGTTTCAACGTAATTTATATTGTTAACAATCAGTTGATTAAATTGTATTTTTAAGTTGAACAAATTTAAGGGATAATTCGTCCTATTCAAATCTATATAATATCTTTAAGGCGTAGGTCATAAAAACCAATTAAAATTGAAACGCCCATTTTATCTTATCGTATTATTAGTCCTTTTGAGTTCGTGTAATTCTGAGTCTAAACCCATCACTTTTGAAACCGTAGTTGCAGAGAACTCCTATGATGCTGATGTCACCTTGATATACGACAAAGCCGAAGGGAATACTGAGCTGAGTAAGACCATTAACAAAGCGATTGAAAGTGCTATTATTATGACTTTAAATTCCTCTGAAAACGAAGTGGACTTAACGACGGCACTGGATAATTTCAATACAGAATTTGTAAATTTCACTACAAACTTTCCAGAAGCCGATGCCCCAAAATGGGAACTTTTTATCGAAACGGAACGCATTTATCAATCTGAAGACCTCATAACTATGGCCATTACAACCTACGAATATAAAGGAGGTGCGCATGGCAACGACAAGATTAGCTTTCTCAATTTAGAGGCACAAACCGGAACTGTTTTAAACCAAAATGATCTCATTAAAAATTTACCCGAATTTAAAGACTTAGCAGAAACCTATCTTAAACCGTCTTTAAGTGCAGAGGACAAAGACTTGAAAATGGAAGATTTGTTTTTTGGAGAACCCTTTCAGTTACCGGAAAATATTGGCTTCAGTGAAGACGGCTTGGTCCTTCTCTACAATGTTTACGAAATAGCATCTTACAATCAAGGCTATACCGAATTTGTTATTCCTTTTGAAAACGCTCAAGCCTATTTAAAGCGCTTTTAATTCGCTTTTCTAGTAAGCCTTTTAATTATGGGCTCAACCGTTAATCCTTGTCCTAAAATTGAAGCGACAACGACGATGTAAGTAATCGCTAAAAATAATTCTCTGTGCATGTCTTTAGACAAGCTCAGTGCTAAAGCAATAGAAATACCACCTCGTAAGCCACCCCAAGTCATAATTAAATTGGTTCTTGGCACAAAATCGAGTCGTTTTTCAAAAAACTTAACAGGTAAATACAAGGACATATAACGGCACAACAATAAAGTTGGAATAGCCAAAAACCCTGCAAGAATATATTTGCCCTCTAGCGTAAGCACCAGAATTTCCATACCTATCATTACAAATAAAACGGTATTTAAAAGCACGTCTACCAGTTCCCAAAATTTGTCGACATACAGTTCTGTAGCTTCAGACATCGCGGAATTTCGTGAGGTATCGTTTCCTACAATAAGACCCGCGGTGACCATAGCTAATGGAGCGGATAAATGAAATTTGTGTGCTAACATAGTGCCGCCCATCACCGCAGAAAGGGTTAAAATAACTTCAACCTCATAGCTGTCAATAGAACGCATTAACATGTAAGTTAACCATCCTAAGGCAAGGCCCAAGGCAATTCCACCAATAACCTCTTGACCAAATAATTGAATGATGTCAGACCAATCAATAGCGGCATCTGGTTTTGCTGCTATAGCGAAAATGGTTAAAAATATAACCACCCCAACACCATCGTTAAATAAAGACTCCCCAACAATTTTTGTTTCTAATTTTTTTGGAGCTCCTGCCTTTTTTAAAATGCCAAGCACCGCAATAGGATCTGTCGGTGAAATTAATGCCCCAAATAACAAACAGTAAATAAGTTTAACATCGAGTCCAACCCATTGCAAAATATAAAACATAGCTATCCCTACTAAAAATGTGGATACCACTACACCAAGTGTTGCAAACGCTAAAATTGGCCACCGCTGTACTTTTAATTGATTAAAATTAGTGTGCAAAGCCCCTGCAAATAATAAAAAACTCAGCATAATATCGAGTAGAACGGTTTCAAAATCTATTTCAGCAATGAAAGCTCGCTCTCTTAAAAGTAAGGTATTATCAAACTGCGCTATGGCAACCACTACAACGGTGAATACAATGGTTATAAGCATTAAACCAATAGTTATGGGTAGCTTTAAAAAACGCACATTAATGTATCCAAATAGTGCTGATAATACAATTAAAATCGTGGCTATTGAATAATATTCCATCAGACTAAAGTGATTTTCTCATCGCTAAAATATAACCTAAATGAATGCCTTCATGAAAATTATTAAAGGCTATGGCATCTTCAACTGAAGTTATTGTGCTATCTGTAGATGTTGTATACGACGTATAGGTCTTAAAAATTTTGCTGTTATAGTCTTTTTTTGTTTGCTCAAGTGTTGAAAATAACAAGCTTTTAATCACATCTACCTCAGCTTGTGAAACATCGCGTTCTACTTTTGTTCCCTTTCTGTAAGTAGCTACCAGTTCATCTGAAACCAGCATTGGAAGTCCAGATAAGTTATAAACCAACAACTGTTGTGTCACTATGGTGTGGGCAATATTCCAGATCATATTATTACCAAACCCCTCTGGTACAGTGTTTAGCTCCTTCAAACTGTGATAATCTATAAATCGTTCTAATAAAATTCTATTTTTAGTGGTGATGTCAAACGCCCAATCCATAATCTAATATTTTTCTTAAATCAATAAAATTCCCTTTAAATAGGGTTACTTTGTAATCTCAAAAATACACGAAATTTTTAGCAAAATCCTAAAAACTAAAGATGAAAAAAATATACTATTTAAGCAGCTGCAGCACTTGTGCTCGAATCATCAATGAACTGAAGTTGCCAAAAGAATTTAAACTACAAGATATAAAAACTGATGCGCTAACGGCAAAACAACTGGAAGAGATGAAGCAGCTTTCGGGTAGTTACGAAAGTTTGTTTAGTAAGCGTGCTCGATTATACAATGAATTAGGACTCAAAGAAAAATCACTTTCTGAAGCCGACTACAAAAACTTCATCTTAAAACATTACACCTTTTTAAAACGTCCTGTCATGATTGTTAACAATCAAATATTTATAGGGAATTCTAAAAAAACCGTTGAGGCCGCGAAACAAAGCATAGATGAATAGCAGAGCCTTTGCCATTTTCGCACTATTTATGGTGCAATTATTATACGGACTTAATTTTACCATTGCTAAAGCGGTGATGAACGATAACTACGTGAAGCCTTTCGGCTTTGTTTTGTTGAGAGTTGCTTGTGCTGCTTTAATATTCTGGGTCATTAGCATTTTTTTACCAAAAGAAAAGATTGACAACAAAGACTATTTAAAATTCTTTGTAGCAGCACTTTTTGGTGTGGTTATTAATATGCTCTTTTTTCTTAAAGGTTTGGAATATACATCTCCAATACACGCAGCGTCTATTACTACAATTATTCCAATAATTATTTTGTTGCTTTCTGCCATCATTTTAATAGAGCAGGTGACCACTTTAAAAATTGTTGGGGTTGCTCTTGGATTAATAGGGGCTTTAATTTTAACTGTTTATGGAAAATCTGCACGCGAAGGTGACAACGTGCCTTTAGGTAATTTACTCATATTTTTAAATACCATTTCTTATAGCGTGTACGTGATACTGATAAAGAAACTCACAGCTAAATACCATCCGTTTACCTTTATTAAATGGTTGTTTTTATTTGGTCTCATCATCTTAATCCCTTTTGGTTATAGCGACGTAAAAGCAATAGAATGGCAAAGCTTTACCCCATATACCACGTTCTCAGTACTATTTGTAATTATTGGGGCCACCTTTGGCACCTATTTGTTTAATCCATTGGCGCTAAGAAAATTAAAAGCCTCAACAGTGGGTATATTTATCTATCTTCAACCAGTAATTGCAGGACTTTTTGCACTTGCTATGGGTGCCGATTTTTTAAACGCCGTCAAAATAGGAGCCATGCTACTCATTTTTGTTGGAGTCTATCTCGTAACCATAAAACCAAAACAAGCGCATTAATTTGCAACTCAAATCTAAATTATATAAATCTGTTGATAGCATTCCAAAAGCCTACTGGGATAGCCTGAGTTGTTGCACTAATATTTACTATTCCCCCGAATTTTTACATGCGTTTGAAATTGCAAATACCCCTATCGAATTCAATTATATCTTCATTTTAAAAGATGAGGAAGCCATAGCCTTTGCCAATACGCAAATTGTAACTATTGGAGTGGAAACAATGACTAAAAACATTAGCATGTCGGCTAAATTAAAACGACTTGTTAATAATTTGTTTTGCAATAATCACATCCGTGTATTATTCTGCGGCAACGTGTCTTTAAGCTGCGAGTACGGTACCTTTTTAAAAGACGGCGAAGACAAAATTGAAACCTTTAAAGCCATTGCCCAAGGAGTAAAAGTCTTAGCCCAAAACACTAAAAAACTCAATGCTATTTTTGTTAAAGATTTTGAAAATGAATCGCTCTTTATTACTGATCATCTAAAATCTTTCGATTATGCTGCCATGAAGGTCGAGCCAAATATGATTATTTATCTCAATCCCGATTGGACTTCTTTTGAACAGTACAAAAATGCCTTAAAATCAAAATACCGCGTAAAAGCCAATAAAGCCGATTCAAAAAGCGAGACTTTAGAAACCAAGTTTTTTACGGAAAACGATATACGGAATTATAAAAATGAGCTTCAAGATTTGTATCAAAATACGATTTCTAATGCCGACTTCAATGCACAAGTTTTAAATCTTGAAACCTACATTCAATTAAAACATACCTTTAAAGATAAGTTTATTGTGAAGGCTTATTTTTTAGAAGATAAACTCGTTGGTTTTCTTTCTGCCATGCAAAACGACATCCATCTCGATGCACATTTTATAGGTATCGATTACTCTAAAAACAAAGCATTCGCCATTTACCCACGAATTCTAAATGACTATGTTAGATTAGGCATTGAAACAAAATCAGATCAAATTAACCTCGGTCGTACCGCTTCAGAAATAAAAAGTACTTTAGGAGCAGTTCCCAAAACCCTGACCTGCTATTTTAAGCATAAACGCTATCCCCCCAATAAAATCTTAAAACCTTTTATTAAAAATGTGAAGATTAAATCCTTTAAACAACATCAACCTTTTAAGTAATCTCCGAAACGTTTATCGGTTTTGGCTTTACACCGTGTTGACGCGTATCGGCTTTAGTTAGGATTTTAAAACTTTCAGACTTTGGAAACTTTTGAGCCATTGCCAATAATTCTTCTGGCAGAGCTGTTAATTTTCGGGCTTTTAAATCAATCCAAGCGCCCTGCATTTCGCAATAGGCTAAGTTTTCACCCTTATGATTGTAAAAATTGTGTTCAAACATAAAGAACATACCATCCTCACTTAAACCAGACACTTCAATAGTCACCGTTATCGGAGTTCCAATAAACGATTCTTTAAAATAATACATATGCTCGTAAAACACTACGGGTCCTATGTTATGTTCCTTTATTTTAGACAGCGAAAATCCAAATTCAGCAAAAAAAGCCATTCGCGCATGACTCATAAAATTCGTATACGCCGAATTTGCTAAATGTGCATTAGCATCAATATCACTCCATCTTATTTCAAACTGTTTTTTATACATGGCGTTTTTATTCTAATTTTAAAAAAAACAAAGTTAAGAAAGTATCCTATGCACGCATAATAGTTTGCCAAAAGATTAAGATAGGCTTAAAACCGTTCAATTTTGTACCTTTGCGCAACTTTAATACGACGATCTTAATGATGCAATCCATGACAGGTTACGGGAAATCTGTACTACAGCTCCCAACCAAAAAAATATCCATAGAATTAAAATCACTAAACAGTAAAAGTTTAGACCTCAACGCGCGCATGCCGTCCATGTATCGCGAAAAAGAGTTAGAGATAAGAAAACGCATTGCGAAACATTTGGAAAGAGGAAAAGTCGATTTTTCACTTTTTGTTGAAATTACAGGTGAAGACACCAGTTCTAAGATTAATAAAACAGTGGTGAAAGAATACATTAAACAACTTAAAGATGTGGTGGATGGTGACGCTACAGAGTTGTTAAAAATGGCCATCCGAATGCCTGATGCCGTAACAACTGAACGCGACGATATAGACGAAGAAGAATGGGCACAAATCAGTGAAGAAATTAACAAGGCTATCTCTCTAATAGTTGCCTATCGCCAAGATGAGGGCGCCGTACTTAAACAAGATTTTTTAGACCGAATTGCCACCTTAAAACGCTTGCTAGACGAGGTAATTGCCATGGACCCTGAGCGTATTGATGGAGTAAGAGCACGATTAGAAAAAGGCATTGCCGATATCAAAGAAAAAGTAGATGAAAACCGTTTTGAACAAGAACTGGTTTACTACATCGAAAAATTTGATATTACTGAAGAAAAAGTAAGACTAGATAATCATTTAGACTACTTTATTAAAGCCTTAAATTCTGAGGATTCTAACGGAAAAAAGCTAGGATTTATCTCTCAAGAAATCGGAAGAGAAATTAACACCATAGGTTCTAAATCTAATTTCGCACCCATGCAAAAGCTTGTGGTACAAATGAAAGATGAACTCGAAAAAATTAAGGAACAATTATTAAATGTGCTTTAATCTGTTGTGAGCAATACCACATTAGAAACTATTAAAAACGTTTAAATTTGAAGGAAGAAAACCAACCAAAACAGGGCAAACTCATTGTGTTTTCCGCACCATCTGGCTCAGGTAAAACTACAATTGTTCGTCATTTATTACAACAACCCGAACTCAATTTAGAGTTTTCAATTTCGGCAACCTCAAGAGAAAAACGCGGCAACGAAATTGATGGTAAAGACTATTACTATTTATCGCTTAAAGCGTTTAAAACTAAAATTAAAACAAATGCTTTTTTAGAGTGGGAAGAAGTCTATAGAGATAATTTCTACGGCACTTTAAAATCAGAAATTGAGCGCATTTGGGCTAATGGTAAACACGTTATTTTTGATATTGATGTTTCGGGCGGACTGCGTATAAAACGGAAATTCCCAGAGCAAACTTTAGCCATTTTTGTGAAGCCACCAGACCTGAATGAATTGGTAAGGCGCCTAAAAGACCGCGGTGAAGAAAGCGAGGACAAAATTAACATGCGTGTTGCTAAAGCTCCTTCTGAGCTTGCCACAGCTCCGCTGTTTGACAAAATTGTTGTTAATGCCAATTTGGAAGAAGCTTTGGACGAGGCTTATAATTTAGTTTCAAAATTTGTTAAAAGTTAAAACGTTTAGCTTATAATGGCATGAACTTAATCTGAGTTCGATATAATTAAGAACGTGTTTAATTATATAAAGTATTTATTTTTATAGGTCAGGTTGAGCGCAGTCGAAACCTTTTTAACTTGTTGATTTTAAATGCCTTTCGACTGCGCTCAAGGTGACAGCCTTCATTAATAGTGGGGCTTATCTTAGATATAAAACTGTTTTTAAATCGAACTCAGGTTAATTTAAAGACATCAAAACAAAGAGACATTGCTATGAAGATTGGTTTATATTTTGGCACCTTCAACCCCATTCATGTTGGGCATTTAATCATTGCCAATCACCTAATAGAACACAGTGATTTAGACCAACTATGGTTTGTTGTCACCCCACTGAGTCCCTTCAAAAAGAAGCGTAGTTTGTTAGATAATTACCAGCGCTTAGAAATGGTACATTTAGCCACACAAGACTACGACAAATTAAGACCAAGTGATATAGAGTTTGGTTTAAAACAGCCCAATTATACCATTGATACTTTAGCGCATCTGTTCGAGAAATATCCAGATTATGAGTTCGCTCTAATTATGGGTGAAGACAATCTGAAAAGTTTTCATAAATGGAAAAATTACGAGCTTATTTTAGAACATCACGACATCTACGTATATCCACGACTTTCTGAAGGGACTATTGAAACCCAATTTGACGGCCATAAAAAAATTCATCACATTGACGCACCGATTATGGAATTGTCTTCAACCTTTATAAGAACAGCTATGAAAGCAGGTAAAAACGTCAGGCCTATGTTACCCGAGCATGTCTGGAAGTTTGTAGATGAGATGAACTTCTATCGTTAACAAATTCCTGAGATGGCAAGAATCTCATAATTAATTGCAATACCCCAAAAGCTTATAAACACTAGTTCTACAAGGTTTTTTTTACAAAAAAAACTTCTTATTACAGATTAATAAGATTCCCGTTTTCACGGGAATTGGCTATGTTACCCGAGCATGTCTGGAAGTTTGTAGATTAAATGAATTTTCATCTAAAGAAAGACCTCACAGGTTTTAAAAACCTGTGAGGTCTAAGTGGGGATTAAAAGTGATAAAAAGCATTTTCTAAATGCTCAATTTCAAATTTGTTTTTCGCTTTTACAATAGCGATGATATCAAAGCGCACTTCTAGGTGAATGTTATTTTCAATGATATATTGATCTATGGCCTTTACTAAATTTTTTATTTGTTTGGGTTTTACGAAATCTTGCGGATTTCCAAAATCTATGGTAGATCTTGTTTTGACTTCAACAATAGCCAAAATATCATTTTTTTGAGCAATAATATCTACCTCAGCTTTTTGCCAAATGTAATTGCGTTCAAGAATTTCATAATTATTTTTAAGCAGGAAATTTACTGCTAGTTGCTCTCCCTTTTTTCCGAGTTCGTTATGTTGTGCCATTTTATATCTCTACTAGTTTTTCAAGATAGTAAATTATTAGCATAGCTCAAGGTTGTGATTTCAAATACAAATTCCAGAACTTATAGGGTTACAGAATAATAAGATTTTGACGTTTTGAGAGCTCATCAAACCATAAACTTAATCTTGTTTTTAACCTTATCTTTGAAAAGACCTTAAGATAAATGAGATGACTAGTTATATAAAATGTCCAAATTGTGGAGTGTATAATACTAATGCAGACTATTGTAAAAACTGCAATACCCCTTTATCTTATCAAAAAAGGAGAGAATTGGCTCATGCTCAAGAAACAAAAGAGCGCAAGGAGCGCGAGCGCATTGAAGCAAAAGAATCACCATCGTTTTACGAAAAATACAAAGATCACCGCTTTCTAGTTGTACGTGTTCTAGTCAAAATAATCAACTCTATTTGGACCGCATTCTTAGCCATAGGTATGTTCATAGCATGGCTGTTTACCGCTATTGCAGCATGAAAATCTTAAGACATCCTCTTTTTTTAGCTAGTGTTTTATTGGCCTCTTTTATATTCGCCGCAAATAAGCTGCACTTACCAATTCCTAATTGGATACGCTTTTATATCAATGACTTTTTATGCATGCCCATCGTTTTAAGTACATGCCTAATGTTTCTAAGATTTTATAAAAAAACGGAAACACTGTATGTGCCACTTTCTATAATCTTAGGATTAAGCGCATACTTTTCAATTCATTTCGAATGGTTATTGCCGAAATTCAATGAGCGCTATACAGGAGATTTTATAGATGTAATGCTGTACTTTTCTGGCGCTATGTTGTTCTATATTTTTCAGAAACGATTATTTTAAAAATTCCAATGTCGACTCAGATTTAGCAACGACAAGTTTTACTTTTTTTCCCAAAATTAAAGCTCTATTATCCTCTTCATGCCCCGCTGGCATATTGAAGGCAATCGGAAAATCATATTCAGACAGTGCATCTAAAATCAACTGCTCTATAGACGTTCCCCAAAGCGTGGTGTTTTTTCGCAATTTAGTCATGTCCCCAACAAGTAAACCTTTACAATGATCAAAATAACCCGCGCGTTTTAAGCTCTGCAGCATTCGGTCTATGTGGT
>CAYMDB010000075.1:0-10517 GCA_964388865.1 uncultured Flavobacteriaceae bacterium | reverse complement strand
GAGCCAAAAGAGAAACACTTGGGGCAGATGGTGCCCTTTTAGAAAACGCCGATGGTGCTATCGTAAGAGCCAACTTTTTAGAAAAAATCTTAGCAACGGTGTTGGCTAAATTATCCAATTTTATTCCAGAAGGAGGTATTTGGATGAATACACAACGCCCAGAATGGAACGATGCTAATAACGCCCTCGTCGGAAATGGGGTGTCTATGGTAACGCTGTATTACTTGAGACGATTTTTAAAATTTTTCGATAAGGTATTTTCTGAGGTTACTATGGAATCTGTTGAGGTTTCCAATGAATTGCTTGAATTTTTTGAGACGGTCACAGCAGGATTGAAAGCTCATCAACACCTGCTGGTGGGCGCTATTAATGATACAGATCGGAAAAAGATTTTAGACGTATTAGGACATGCGGGAAGTGATTATAGAAACCAAATATATCATCATGCATTTTCTGGCAGAAAATCGGTGGTGTCAACCAATGCTATAAAAGAATTCATTGAGATTAGTCTTAACTATCTCGAGCATTCCATAGAAGCCAATAGACGTGATGATAATCTTTACCACGCGTATAATTTGATGACAGTCAATCCTAATAACAGCATTTCTATTTCCTATTTAGATGAAATGTTAGAAGGTCAAGTTGCCGTGCTGAGCTCAGGCTTTTTGTCTTCAAAAGAAAATTTAACCGTTCTAGATGCTTTAAAAAGCAGTAAATTGTTTAGAGCAGACCAGTATAGCTACGTTCTTTATCCTAATAAAAAACTCAAAGGGTTTATGGAGCGAAATACCATCAAAACAGATGCGGTTAAAAATTCAGAATTACTCCAACAATTGGTAGCGAACGGAAATACGCAAATCATAGAAAAAGATATTAATGGCGACTACCATTTTAATGGCAACTTTAAAAATGCAGGTGACCTAAAAGTGGCACTTCAGAATTTACAGAACTCTGAATATAAAGCTCAAGCTCAAAAAGAAGAAAAAGCAGTACTTCAAATTTTTGAAGAGGTATTCAATCACAAAGCATTCACAGGGCGGTCAGGAACATTCTATGGCTATGAAGGTTTAGGCTCTATTTACTGGCACATGGTATCTAAGCTGCAATTAGCAGTATTAGAATGTTGTTTAAAAGCCATTAAAGCAAATGAAAACGAAGAAATCATAGGTCGACTTTTAGAGCACTACTACGAAATTAACGAGGGCATAGGAGTACATAAATCACCAGAATTATACGGTGCATTTCCAACAGATCCATATTCACATACACCAGCAGGAAAGGGTGCACAACAACCGGGAATGACGGGTCAGGTAAAAGAAGATATTCTTAGTAGATTTGGCGAACTCGGGGTTTTTGTAGAAAAGGGTAAATTAAAATTTGATCCTTGTTTGTTGCGTAAAACAGAGTTTCTAACGGAGTCTCAAACCTTCGAATATATACCAGTTCAGGGTACAGAGTCTCAACTTCAACTGCATAAAGGCGAATTGTGTTTTACCTATTGCCAAGTACCTGTGGTGTATGCGATATCAGACCATAATAGTATTTCAGTAGCGCTAAAAGATAATACAACAAAAACCTTTGAAAGTTTAAGTTTAAATGCGGCGATGAGTGACCATGTGTTTCGTCGTTCAGGAGAAATTGAAGTGATAAGAGTTAACCTTAGAACCGATTACTTAAGATAAAATGCAGAGAGTATGAAAATATATACCATCATAGTGATAACCGTTTTGGCGGTATTCATGCTGTCTTGCAATGAAAACAAAAAGATAACCGCATCCCCAGACCAAAATAAAAAAGAAGTGACCGCAAAAGATATATTAGTAAATTCAGATTACGTCGCTATTTCGTACGGTGGCTACAGAGAAAAAACAAGAGAGGTACAGCCGACAATTAAGGAGCTTAAAGACGACTTAAAGTTGCTCTTTGCTATGGGTGTTAAAATAATTAGAACCTATAACGTGCAGGCAACGTTGCCGCAGGCTTCAAACATATTGAAAGCTATTTCGGAACTCAAAAAAGAAGATTCAAAGTTTGAAATGTATGTCATGTTGGGGGCTTGGATAGACTGCTTAAATGCTTGGACAGACCAACCGGTTAACCACGATGTGGAAAGTCCAGATAATGCCGCAGAGATAGACAGAGCAGTAGCCTTGGCAAATCAATATCCAGATATCGTTAAAGTGATAGCTGTTGGTAATGAAGCCATGGTTAAATGGGCCACAAGTTATTACGTTCAGCCCGCTGTAATTCTTAAATGGGTAAACCATCTTCAACAACTAAAAAAGAATAAAAAGCTACCTAAAGAGTTATGGATTACCTCATCAGATGATTTTGCCTCATGGGGTGGAGCTGATAGTAGCTATCATGTGGAAGATTTAGCGAATTTAGTTAAAGCGGTAGATTACATTTCTATGCATACCTATCCGTATCACAACTCACATTACAATCCGCAATTTTGGGTGGTGCCAGAGCATCAAGCGAGTTTAAGCGATATTGAAAAGATTGACGCTGCCATGGAGCGTGCGATCGCTTTTTCAAAACAACAATACGATAGCGTTGCAAACTACATGAAAAGTTTAGGAGTTAACAAACCAATACATATAGGTGAAACAGGATGGGCAACCGTATCTAATGGGCATTATGGCCCGAATGGATCTAGAGCTACAGACCAATACAAACAAGGACTTTTTTATAAATTGATGCGAGATTGGACGGATGAAGCTGGGATATCTTGTTTTTATTTTGAAGCTTTTGACGAACAGTGGAAAGATGCGCAAAACGCTCAGGGGTCTGAAAATCATTTTGGTTTATTCACCATAGACGGAAAGGCAAAATATCCTATTTGGGACTTCGTAGATAAAGGTGTTTTTAAAGGTCTTACAAGAAATGGAAATCCTATTACTAAGACCTATAATGGTGATAAAAAGGCACTGATGAAAGAGGTTTTAGTGCCACCTTCAGAACGAGAAATAATGGCAAACCAATAATATTATGAAATCTATGCGATATGGCTTTTGGAGCCTTTTATTAATAATTATGAGTTGTAGTGAAACCCAGAAAGAACTGAAAGTTGAGGTGTATGAAACTTCAGCGAGTGGGCATAAGTTAACCGCTATTACCGATTTTAAGTCGAGTGAAAACCCTTCTAAAGTTGAAATTTTACCAGAACAAAAGTTTCAAACCATTACGGGTTTTGGTGGTGCATTTACGGAGTCATCAGCCTATTTGCTTAATAAATTAAGTAAAGAAAACAGAGATAAAATACTCAAAGCTTATTTCGCTAAAGACGGTGCTAATTATTCGTTAACCCGAACCCACATGAATTCTTGCGATTTTTCACTTAATCAGTATTCGTATTCCCCTGTAGAAGATGATGTGAATCTAGAACATTTTACTATTGAAGAAGATAGAGCCGATCTTATTCCTATGATAAAGGATGCCATGGCGGTGTCTGAAGATGGTTTTAAACTTTTCGCTTCACCTTGGACAGCGGCTCCTTGGATGAAAGATAATAACGATTGGGTTGGTGGAAAACTGTTGCCAAAGTATTATGATACTTGGGCTTTATTTTTTTCAAAGTATATCGATGCTTATGAAGCGGAAGGTATTCCAATCTGGGGTTTTACGGTTGAAAATGAACCACACGGCAACGGCAATAATTGGGAGAGTATGCATTTTACGCCAGAAAAGATGACAGAATTTGTACAGCATCACTTAGGGCCAAAATTAGAAGCGGATGGAAAAGGCGATAAAATTATATTAGGCTATGATCAAAATAGAGCTGGAGTCAAGGAATGGGTAGATGTTATGTATGCTACAGAGGCCTCTTCAAAATACTACGATGGCACAGCGATTCATTGGTATGAAAGCACGTATGAGGTTTTTCCCGAAGCCTTGCAATATGCCCACAACAAAGCACCAAATAAATATTTAATAGAAACTGAGGGTTGTGTAGATTCTGAAGTACCAAAATGGCAAGACGATGCCTGGTATTGGAAAAAAGAAGCGACCGACTGGGGCTGGGATTGGGCATCAGAAGAAGAAAAATATTTACATCCAAAATATGCTCCCGTAAATAGATATGCCAGAGATATTATTGGTTGTCTGAATAATTGGGTAGATGGCTGGGTCGATTGGAATATGGTATTAGACCGACAAGGTGGACCAAACTGGTTCGAAAACTGGTGCGCAGCGCCAATAATTGTAGATCCGGAAGCCGATGAAGTCTATCTAACGCCACTCTACTATACCATGGCTCATTTTAGTAAATACATTAGACCCGAAGCAAAAGTTATTGGAATTGATAAAACAGATGAGGCGTTGCAAATAACAGCAGCTCAAAATCCAGATGGATCTATAGCAGTGGTGGTATTTAACGAAGGCGAAACTGCCAAAAACTTTGTGTTAACGCTTGGCGATGAAACAAAAACTATCGCCATCAGTGCTCAAGCCTTACAGACGATTATCCTTAACTAAAATAAAACTATTATGTCAAATATTCAAGTAGCAAAGAGAGATAAAGTCCCTGTTGGGCAAAAGGCAGCTTTTGGAGCAGGTCATTTTATACTCAATATTTTACCCGGAACTTTAGGGGTTTTTATACAGTTTTTTCTTTTGACTGCTTGGGGTGTAGATCCCTTATGGGCTGGACTTCTAGGGGGTTTGCCTCGAATTTTTGATGCCTTAACCGATCCAATAATGGGTTTTATTTCAGACAATACCACCTCAAAATGGGGAAGAAGAAGACCTTATATTTTCCTAGGTGCAATCATTAGTGGTGTGCTCTTCTTTTTTATGTGGCAGCTCGATGATAATGCATCTGAGACCTACATCATATGGCATGTAATGATTGTGCAAATTCTATTTCTGGTAGGAAATACGATGTTTGCTACACCTTTAGTAGGGCTTGGTTATGAAATGACTTCAGATTATAACGAAAGAACCAGATTAATGAGTTTTGCAAATAGTATGGGGCAAGTGGCGTGGATGATTGTGCCTTGGTTGTATGTTATTATTCCAGATTCAAATACCTTTAATACACAAACTGAAGGTGTGCGAACCATGGCGTTTATTGTAGGGGCTATGTGTGTTGTATTTGGCATTTTACCTGCACTATTTTGTAAGGGAATCGATTCTTCTCACATGGAAAATCGAAAGAAAATTAATTTCAAAACCCTCGCTTCCAATATGAAAGACTTGTTTCTCGGTATTAAACAAGTCTCTCAAAATAAACCCTTTATGAAGCTCTGTGGAGCTACTTTTCTCGTATTTAATGGGTTTCAGCTAGTTGCGGCATTTGGAGTTTTTATAATTGTATTCTACATGTATAGCGGAAGTTATGAAATGGCTGGTACATGGCCTGCCTGGTTTAATACCATTAATGCGGTAATTACCGCCTTTTTAGTGATTCCGATAATTACAAAAATGGCAAATAAATGGGGTAAAAAAAACGCATTTATCATTTCTACAGCTTTATCAATTGCGGGTTATCTTTTAAAATGGTGGGGTTTTGATAAAGAACTCAACGCAAAATTCAATGAAACAGGATTAGGCCAAAGCTTAAATTCAGGCATTGCAGCTGTATTTGAAACCTTAAACCCAATATTACATGACATAGGAATGTCGTGGTTTACCATCGATCCAGCTAATGCTATTCCTTGGCTCATATTTGTACCCATACCCTTATTTGCTTTTGGAATGGGGGGCTTATTTACCTTGATGATGTCTATGACAGCAGACGTCTGTGATTTAGATGAATTGGAAAATGGAAATCCTAGAAAAGAAGGAACATTTGGTGCTATTTACTGGTGGATGGTTAAACTAGGTCAGGCTATTGCACTTGTTTTAGGGGGGCTAATTTTAAAAATTGTAGGCTTTGATCCTAACGTATCGGTACAAACTTTAGAAACGATGAACAGACTTAGGGTTGCTGATATTGTAATTCCGTCATTAACGGCCGCCTTGGCCATATTTGTAATGTGGAAGTATAGCTTATCTGAGGAGAGAGCTAGAGAAATTAAAGATCAATTAGTAGAACGAAGAGGTGAGTTATAATCTAAATAAAAATTAATAATGTCATATAGAGAAGAAGACTATCACGCTTATACAGGTGTAGATTTTACAGAACATTCAGGTGTTGATTTCGCAAATTATTCAAAAGAAGATTTAAGAGCGCTTTGGCACACTACTTTAAAAAAAGGTATGCATGGCATCTGCTTTAGCATGTACGAAGATGGCCAAGAACCAGGTCACGATATCACAATTGAGCAGGTGGAAAGACGTGTTAAGATTTTAAAGCCTTATGCGAAATGGATTCGCTCATTTTCCTGCGTTGAAGGGAATGAAAACGTTCCACGTATAGCCCACAAACAGGGAATGAAAACTCTTGTCGGAGCGTGGCTTAGCAATAATAAGGAGGATAACGAAAAAGAAATTGATGGTCTTATCACCTTAGCTAAAGAAGGTTGCGTAGACATAGCAGCCGTTGGTAATGAGGTGCTTTACAGAAATGATTTGTCGCTTGAAGAGCTTATAGGCTACATTAAACGTGTCAAAGAGGCCTTGCCAAATATTCCTGTGGGCTATGTAGATGCGTATTATGAGTTTTCTAGACATCCAGAATTAGTAGAACTTAGTGATGTTATTTTAAGTAATTGTTATCCGTATTGGGAGGGATGTGACATTAATGGCTCTTTAGCCCATATGCAAGCTATGTTTGGTCAAGCGACACATGCAGCCCAAGGAAAAAAAGTCATCATAACAGAAACGGGTTGGCCAAGTGAAGGAGGTGGGCTTCGAGGGGCTATTGCATCGGCTGAAAATGCTATGAAGTATTTTATAAATACGCAGGCATGGTCTAAGGCGAATAAAGTTGAAATCTTCTACTTTTCCTCATTTGATGAATCTTGGAAAACTGGAAATGAAGGCGATGTAGGTGCGTATTGGGGATTATGGGATAAAAATGAAAAATTAAAATTTTGAAAACTCTTAACATAAAGCACAACACAACCACAACATTAATATTTTAAAGCGCAGATTTTTTAAACCTAATATTTGATGAAAATCGTTGCAAAATATAGTTTTAGTAGTGTTTAGCACTATGTTACTTAAGTTTTAAGAGATAACTATACGGGCGTAGGTTATTTGTCGTGTTAAAATACTTGAAAAGAAGCGATGAATTTCGTATATTTAAGAATTAAGCTTTACAACCTAAAGCAAATTTGAATGATAACTAAATAAAAACAAAAATTATGAAAAAAATTACTTTTTTAATGATGTTCTTGGCCGTAACCCTAGGTTATGCTCAGGTACCAACGGATAATGCAACTGCCCCACCAGCTCGAGATGCTGGTGATGTCATCTCAATTTTCAGTGGAGTGTACACTGATGTTGCAGGGGTAAACTATAACCCTAACTGGGGCCAAGCGGGTTTCGGTTCTGCTAATACCGCCTTTGATCCTGGTACAGGCGATCTGGTTCTAGCGTATCCAAACTTTAATTATCAAGGAATTGATTTTAATGCAACCATACCAATTAATGCGATGGAATTTTTGCATGTAGATATTTGGGTGAATGGCACCTTTAATCCAAACATCTACGTCATTAGCTCTGGTGCTGAAATTGCAAATCCCATTACAAATACAGGAGCGGGCTCTTGGATAAGTGTGGATATCCCCGTTGCCGGAATTACTGGTAACCTTTCTTCAGCTATTCAGTTTAAATTTGATAATGGAAATGGGTCTACTGATGCTATTTATGTTGATAATTTATATTTTTGGAAAACAGCTTCAGATCCTGCCACAGATGCTACCTTGAGCGATTTGCAAATCGATGGCGCTACAATTCCTGGCTTTAGCTCTGCAACAACAGAATATACCTATCCTGTTGCAGCAGGTACTACCGTTGTGCCAGTAATAACCTCAGTAACAACATCTAATGCTAATGCAACGTTTAACCTTATAGATGCGACAACAATTCCTGGAATGGCTTTCGTAACCGTTACCGCTTCAGATGGTACGACCTCACAAACATACACAGTTTCTATCGTTGCAGAAGGACCTTCAACGGCGGCTCCAACGCCCCCTGGCAGACCAGCAGCAGACGTGATCTCAATTTTGAGTGATGCCTATAATGATATTAGTGTTGACACCTATGACACCCCATGGTGTCCTGGTACGACAACACCATTAATGATTGAAGGAAATACCCTTCATAAAATAACAGGACTTGGTTGTGAAGGTATCGACTTTCAGTCAGGTAGATTTGATGGAACAACTGAAATGACACGTTTTCATATGGACATCTGGACAGAAACAGATTTACAGGATAAAAGTTTTAATATTAAGTTTTCTGACTGGGCAGGTGGCTCAGGTGAAGTTGGTGCCTATGAATATTCTGCAACTAACGCAAATATTTTAACACCAGGTAATGAAGGTACTTGGATTTCTATAGACTTACCATTATCTGCCTTTAATGTTATAAATGGTGTTGATGGAACCGATTTCGTTCAGTTTGTGATTACGTCAAATTTAGGCACTGTCTATTATGACAACCTTTATTTACACAAAAACACCGTGTTAAGTAATACCGAATTTAACTTAGAAAGTGTAAGCGTATCACCTAATCCAACTAAAAATAATTGGAATGTAAAAACCAGCAATGGTCAAAACATTACAGCTGTTGAGGTTTATGATAACCTAGGAAAACAAGTGCTTAATGCGGTTCCTAATGCTTCTGAATTTGCTATTAATGCATCAGAATTAAAGGATGGTATTTATCTTGCTAAAATTGTTTCAAACACTGGCAGCACTACGGTTAAATTAGTTAAAAACTAAATTAACACATTGTTAACTGTAAAAAAAAGGGCGTATATTTTACGCTCTTTTTTTATTTAAAAGAAATCAAAAAAATGACAACACTAAAAGACTTAGCGCTACTATTAAATGTATCCATTTCAACAGTTTCAAAGGCTCTAAATGACAGTCATGAAATAAGTCCAAACACCCGTATTCGAGTAAAGGAGTTAGCGACCAAACTCAACTACAAACCCAATAGAATAGCGCAGCAATTAAAAACGAATAAAACCAAAACCATAGGTGTAATTCTTCCAACGGTTATCAATCCGTTTTTTGCAGAGGTACTTCACGGTATCGAAACTACAGCCACCAATAAAGACTATGATATTATTGTGTGTCTTTCTAATGAAACGTTAAATAAAGAGAAAAGAAGTCTAGAATTACTATCTAACGGAAGCGTTGACGGCTTTATAATGGCGGTCGCTCGTGAGAGTCAAGTAAAAAAACAGGTCGATCACATTAAAACCATTCTCGAAGGTAAAATTCCTGTTTTAATGTTCGATAGGGTGGTAGATACCATAAAATGCGATAAGGTCATTGTAGATGATTACCAGTCAATTTATGAGACTACCGAATATTTAATCAAAAAGGAAAACCGAAAACACATCCTTCTCGTAAGCAATATTGAGGAACTTAGTGTCGGAAAATTGCGAATTAAAGGTTACTCTAAGGCTCTAGAGGATCATAACTTAAAACCTAATATTTTAAAACTCGATCATGCCATTGATAGCGATATTGAACATAAAATTTACGACTATTTAAAAATGAATCCCAAGATTGATGCGATATTGTCTATTGACCATATTACGGGTATCGTGGCCATTAATATGGCTCAAAAATTAGGTAAAAACATACCTCAGGATTTATCGGTAATAGGGTTCGGATATGAACATACACAAGTATTGTCGAGTCCTAAAATTTCAATTATTCATCAGAAAGCACATAAAATAGGTGAAATGTCTATGAAGCTGCTTTTAGAAAATATTGAAGATAAAGCGCATAAAACGCAAACAATTGTCGTGCCTAGCGAACTTAAATTAAGTGAGTCTACACTATAAATGCGAGGTACTTTTATGTTAAAACAAAAAAAGCCCAATAAAATTGGACTTTTTAGTGTTTAAAATTAAGAATTTTTAATTTCCTTTTGCTTGTTTAGCAGCACTATTAAGAGCGTCGTTACCTGCTTTTTGAACCTTGTCCAAAGCATCATTCGCAGCACCTTTAGCTTCATTTGCTAAATCCTCTGCATCTTCTTTTATCTTATCCATAGCCCCTTCTGCAGATTCTTGTGCATTATCCACCGCATCATTTGCTGCATCACCAGCGTCGTCTATAGCGTCACCAGCATCATCAAAGGCATCTTTGATAGCGTCACCAGCATCATTCATAGCATCACCAGCATCGTCTATCGCGTCTTCAATGGTGTCTTCAGTTTTTTCTTTTGTATCTCTACAAGAAGTAAATGATAACCCTAGCACAGCAACGAGTGCCAGACTTAATACGAGTTTTTTCATTGTAATAGTTTTAGTGTTATTTTACTCTGTTAATTGTTTTAGTGAATTACCGAGATCATTTGTTGATTTATTCGAAATGCACACTTACTATATACGTCTTAAGTTTACAATTCATTAAATTTATAGTTTAATTAGAAAGAACAAAAGA
>CAYMDB010000074.1:7351-10546 GCA_964388865.1 uncultured Flavobacteriaceae bacterium | reverse complement strand
TACCAGATCAATCATCTGTGTAAATTCAGTCACGGATTTCTGTTGTTTATTACCTATGAAAAGGTTCCTGGTGCGCATGACATCTTTAAACGCTTTACCAAAGTTTTTGATCAAACTTATACCCGTTTCCTCGATCTTCAAAAAGCCGAAGCGCGCGCACGAGAGGCTCAAATACAAACGGCATTAGAGCGCGTACGTTCTCATTCTATGGGCATGCAAAGTACCTCAGATTTTGCCAATGTAACAACCGAAATGTTTAACCAATTGCGAAGCTTTGGTGAAGACCTCTTTGCCACAGGGATTGTGTTTTGTGATAAACATGAGGGCCATGTAGAGCAATGGCACAGTATTCCTGGTGCCGGTATGCTAAGCCCTATGATTGTGCCGATTGATTTGGATTATATTCATCAATATCGCTATGACCAATGGAAAGCGGGCAATCCCCTATTTTCAATTAAAATTCCGAGTGATTTTATCGAACAGCATTTTGAAGACATTTTTAAGTTACCCTCTGCTCAAATAACAATAAAAGACCTAGAATCTCGCAACGCGCCCATGCCCGCTCCTCCATCTTGGGAAATCGATTACGGTGCCTCGTTTAAACATGGCTATATCTTGGTGTCCTCACTCAAACCCATTGAGAACATGGATATTTTACCGCGATTTGCTCAGGTATTTGAACAGGCCTATATCCGTTTTCAAGATTTACAAAAAGCAGAGGCTCAAACCAGAGAAGCACAAATAGAAAATGCCTTAGAAAAAGTCCGCTCCCGATCTCTAGCCATGCAAAGTCCCTACGAACTCATCGAAGTAGCGCAATTATTAAGAGAAGAAATGGGCACCTTGGGTGTGGAAGCATTAGAAACCAGTTCTATTTATATCCAGAATGAAAACCAAGATACCACCCACTGTTGGTTCACTATAAAAGATAAAGATCATCCTGATAATTCAGTATCCGATCAAATGACTATTAACTTAAAGGAAACTTGGGTAGGTCGTGAGATGGAAGCTTTCTATCGGTCTTCAGAAAAACAAACATCCATTGTTATGAAAGGTGATCACCGAAAAGAATGGATAAATTATTGTGAGCGTCAATCAGATTTATTTTCAACTACTAAGTTTTATGGCGACACTATTCCTGAGCGCACCTATCATTTATACAAATTTTCGGACGGATTTGTAGGTGCTGCATCACCCGGTGACATCTCTGTTGAAAGTTGGGACTTGTTGCGCAGGGCAACTACGGTATTTTCATTTGCTTACACCCGTTTTAGAGATCTGCAAATTGCTGAAGCCAGCGCTCGTGCAGCCTTACGTCAAGCCTCATTAGACCGTGTACGTGCTGATATTTCATCCATGCGCAATGCCCAAGATCTCGAAAGAATAACACCTTTAGTTTTTAATGAATTGACCACATTGGGCATTCCCTTTATTAGATGTGGCGTTTTTATTGTTCATGAAAAAACAAAACATGTTGAAGTCTATTTATCGTCGCCAGAGGGTAAATCATTAGCTGTGATGAATTTGCCTTTCGGTGCAAACGACATGACGATACAGTCCGTAAAGGCATGGAAAAACAAACAAGTATATATTCAACATTGGGATAAGTCCGACTTTATAAATTGGAGTAAATCCCTACAAGAACAAGGTTATGTAAAAGATTTAAATACCTATCAAGGAGATAAGGTCGCACCGGAGTCCTTGCACTTACATTTTATTCCCTTTAACCAAGGTTTACTTTATGTGGGTGCTGGTGAGACGCTCAATGACGAACAAATTGATTTGGTAAAAGCCCTATCCAAATCTTTCGCTATTGCCTATGCGCGCTATGAAGATTTTGTAAAACTGGAAAAAGCAAAAGCTGAAGTGGAAGTTGCTATGAACGAACTCAAGGCTACCCAATCCCAACTTATCCAATCCGAAAAAATGGCAAGCCTCGGAGAGCTCACGGCAGGTATTGCCCATGAAATCCAAAACCCGCTGAACTTCGTGAACAATTTCTCAGAAGTATCTGTGGAAATGATGCAAGAAGTACGCGAAGAGATAGATGCTATAAGGGCTTATCGAGATAAGCCCATTCCTGACTGCGCTTTAGATGAAATATCAACCATCCTAGACGATATAGAATCCAATCTAGGTAAAATTAACCACCATGGCAAACGCGCCGATGGTATTGTAAAAGGCATGCTACAACATAGTCGAAGCAACAGCGGCACTAAAGAACCCACTGATATCAATGCGCTTTGCAATGAATATTTGCGCCTAAGCTACCATGGATTGCGAGCTAAAGACAAAGCCTTTAATGCCACATTAATTACCAACTTTGAAGACGGTCTGAAGAAAGTAAATGTAATCCCTCAAGATTTGGGTAGAGTGGTTCTCAATCTCTTAACTAACGCTTTTTATGCCGTAAACGAGAAAAAACAGCAAAACCCTTCTAATTATGAACCAACCGTATCTATAGGCACCCAAACTTTTGGCAAAAATTTAGAGATCACCGTTAAAGATAACGGCAACGGAATGCCGCAAGAGGTTGTAGATAAAATATTCCAACCCTTTTTCACCACCAAACCTACAGGTCAAGGCACGGGATTGGGTTTGAGTATGAGTTATGACATCGTTAGCAAAGGACATGGTGGCGAGTTAAAAGTTGATACCAAGCAGGGAGAAGGAACTGTATTTACCATTCGATTATTAAAAATTCAATTATAACAGATGAAAACTCTATTAACCATATTCCTTGTATTACTCATACCGTTGGTGGCCCTAGCGCAATATGACGATGATTATGTGAACAGCTTGAAAACCGAACTAAAAAATGCAAAGAATGATACCATTAAATTGGAAATCAACCGGCAACTAGGATTTTATTTTCAGGATTCAGAGTCTCATATTGCTTTAGATTTTCACCTTAAGCAATTGGAGTTGGCAAAAAATCTAAATTTAAAACTATGGGAAGCTGATGCTTATCAGCAAGTAGCCTACTGTTATCGCTGGTTAGATAATTTACCGGCATCTTATGAAGCTTATATGAAAGGCTTAAAAATTGCAGAAGACCCTTCAAGTTCAGGTAAAGGTTATGGATATTCCAATTTCTCATTTTCAAAAAATCCCGAAGATGCCAGAAAGTCAATTATCGGAATGATTCATTATGAAATGGCTAGCCTATATGCTAGAACCAGGTTGAATGATGAA
>CAYMDB010000074.1:0-7341 GCA_964388865.1 uncultured Flavobacteriaceae bacterium | reverse complement strand
TTGTTTCAAGCATTAAAAATTGGAGAAGATTTGCAAAATCAAAAGATTTTAAGTCTTACGTGCCGTGATATCGGTAGGTATTACTTTGATAACCGTCAACCCGACTCTGCTTTAGTATATTATCAAAAAGCCTTAAAACATTATGAAGGATCTCCTTACCAGATTCAGTCTGGTGTTGTGTATGCTAATTTATCAGAATATTACTTAGCCGAGCAACAATTTGATTCTGCAATAACTTACTGCAAAAAAGCGATTTCAATGGCTAATTCAGAAACTAAATTAGGAGCGTTGACGGATGCAGAACTTTTAATGGGTCAAATATTCCAACAAACTAGGCAATTGGATTCTGCTATTTTTTATACTGAAAGAGCCATTAAGACAGCCGAATCAACAAACGTAGCAATGTTGACTGGCCTTGGTAATGTGCAATTGGCTTCTATCTATAAAAAGCAAAATAAAGACAGCTTGGCTTATATACAATTAGAGCAAGGTAAAACCCTTTTAGATAGTATAAATGATTTATATATCACAAGGCTATTGCAGTTTCAAAATATCGATTTTGACCAAAAAATTCGATTGTCTGAACTAGAAAAAGAAAATGAATTAACAAAGAGCAGAATTAAAATGTATGGATTACTGGCTGGACTGGGAATTTTTGTACTCGTGGCACTATTGCTCTACCGAAATAATCGCCTAAAGCAGAAAGCGAATAAAGTTTTAAAAACTACCCTTGCTGATTTGAAAACAACCCAAGCCCAACTCATCCAATCCGAAAAAATGGCAAGTTTAGGAGAGTTGACTGCTGGTATCGCCCACGAAATTCAAAACCCCTTAAACTTCGTCAATAACTTTAGCGACGTGAGTAATGAATTGATTGATGAAATTCAAGAGGAAAGAGCAAAGAATTTAGAAAATAGAGATGAAGAATTGGTTGACGAAATTTTAGGAGACATCAAACAAAACCTCGAAAAGATTAACCACCACGGCAGGCGCGCCGACTCAATAGTCAAAGGTATGCTGCAACACAGTCGTAGTAATAGTGGTACCAAAGAACCCACGGATATCAATGCCCTTTGCGATGAATATTTACGCTTAAGCTACCACGGACTTAGAGCAAAAGACAAAGACTTTAATGCAACATTAATAACCAATTTTGAAGATGGTCTTAAAAAAGTAAAT
The DNA here is from genome assembly GCA_964388865.1 of uncultured Flavobacteriaceae bacterium. Classification (GTDB taxonomy): domain Bacteria; phylum Bacteroidota; class Bacteroidia; order Flavobacteriales; family Flavobacteriaceae; genus Winogradskyella. Next base: position 6,162 of record CAYMDB010000074.1, on the reverse strand, counting down.
GTGATTCCTCAAGATTTAGGTAGAGTGGTTCTCAATCTCTTAACCAACGCATTTTACGCCGTGAATGAAAGAAAACAACAAAATCCAACCAATTACGAACCAACGGTTTCCACCGCCACCACAACGGTTGGAAAGCATTTAGAAATAAGCATAAAGGATAATGGTAATGGAATGCCACAAGAGGTTGTGGATAAAATCTTCCAACCCTTTTTCACCACCAAACCCACGGGCCAAGGCACCGGTTTGGGGTTGAGCATGAGTTATGACATTGTGACCAAAGGTCATGATGGCGCGTTAAAAGTAGAAACAGAACAGAATAAAGGGACAACATTCATAATTCAGATACCGATCACTAATTAAAAAGGATTTCTCTAATTACATAGATGAATAATATGACAGAACTAAAGTATAAAGATATTACAGAGAAAATTATAGGTGCTTCATTTGAAGTCCATAAATTTCTCGGTAACGGATTTCCAGAAGTTATTTATCAAAGAGCGCTTGCCCATGAATTGCGGGAAGCCGGACTTTCATTTAAAAGAGAAATCGAACAGAACATCTATTATAAAAACCTACCAAAGCCAATTGGAAAGAGAAGAGCAGATTTTGTGGTTGAAGAAAAGGTTTTAGTCGAATTAAAAGCAGTTATGGAATTGAACGATGCAAGTATCTCTCAGACCCTCAACTACCTAAAAGCCTATAAACTAGAAGTCGCCCTATTGATAAATTTTGGGAGCAAAAGCTTAACCTTCAAAAGATTAGTACTATAATAATAATAACAAATAAAATCCGTGAAATCAGAGAAATCCAGTAAAAGTTAGTGATATGAAATTAGTAAAAACTAAAATCCGTAAAAACATAGTAATCCATTAAAAATCCAAAATATGAAATTATTAACGAATAAAATCAGTGCAATCAGAGTAATCCATTTTAAATCCGTGAAATCAGAGTAATCCATAAAAAATCCGTGATAAATAATCCATGAAATCAGAGAAATCCATTTTAAATCCGTGATAAAAAACCAGTAATATGAAAACATTAAAAAATAAAATCAGTGCAATCAGAGTAATCCATAAAAAATCCGTGATAAATAATCCGTGCAATCAGAGAAATCCAATAATAATCCGTGATAAAAAACCCGTGATATGAAGATATTAGTAGTAGACGACGAACACGATGTAAAAACATTGTTTCAACAACGATTCAGAAAAGAAATAAAATCAGGAGCCATCAATTTTGCTTTTGCATTTTCAGGCGAAGAAGCCTTGCAATATTTAGACAATAACGAACATGAAGCTGTCTTGATTTTATCAGACATTAACATGCCTGGCATGAGTGGTCTCGATTTGTTAGAAAAAATTAAAACCACCTATCTCAAACCGCCACCAGTGGTGATGATGATAACCGCCTATGGCGATGCAGAAAATTTCAACACGGCTAAAAGACTCGGTGCCGATGATTTTTTAACCAAACCCTTAGATTTTAATCTTTTAAAAGAAAAACTTAATAACACTATATTATGACACGAATATTAGTAGTTGATGATGAAACTGATTTAGAGACGCTGATTAAACAAAAGTTCAGAAAACAAATTCGTGAGAAAGAATACGAATTTTTCTTTGCGATCAATGGCGTGGATGCCTTAAGCCAACTCAAAGAAAAACTTGAGGTCGATATTGTGCTTAGCGATATCAATATGCCAGAAATGGATGGTCTCACGCTTTTATCGGAGCTCACAGAGTTAAAACCATTGCTTAAGTCGGTAATTGTTTCCGCTTATGGCGATATGGATAACATAAGAACTGCCATGAACAGAGGTGCCTTCGATTTTATCACCAAACCCATCAATTTTGAGGATCTCAACATCACCATTGAGAAAACCATCAAATACACCAATCAAATCAAGCAAACCCTTCAGGCCATCAAGGAAAACAACATTTTAAAAATGTATGTCGATGAAAACGTACTCAATTTTATGGGCAGTCGTGATTACGAATCTACTGTTATGGTTAATGAAACCATTGAAGGAACGGTTTTATTTATTGACGTTTGCGGTTTCACCAAAATAAGTGAAACTGCGCCTGCCGATACCGTAGTGACTTTAATTAACAACTATTTTGATGTGATGGTCAAGGAAATTATAGATCATAAAGGCTTTATCGATAAATTTATAGGAGATGCAATTATGGCGGTATTTAAGGGAGACTACCATTTAGATCGCGCCATTGATGCTGCCTTAACGGTGCGACAAAAAATAAACCAACTGCCACAACCGGCAGATTTAAAAGATTTTAAACCCAAAGTGTCCATTGGTATTAAAAGTGGAGAAATGATTTCAGGAAATATTGGATCAGCAAGTTTAAAACGTTTAGATTACACGGTTATTGGAGATACCGTAAACACAGCAGCGCGACTTCAAGATGCCGCAAAAGCTGACCAAATTGTGATCTGTGAATCTTGCTATAATAATGTAAAGGAAGCTTTTAAGTGCAAAGAAATAGGCAGTATAACAATGAAAAACAAAGCAGCACCAATAACTATTTACGAAGTTATTGAATAAATTGCGTTAAATTAAGAAATTCTAATTAACATGGAAAAAGAGAAAAAAACAGTGAAAGTAGTTGAAGATATTTATGTAAAAAACAAACACACCGATGATTTGGTAGACCATTATTGGTTTAGCATAAATTACGTAGCGAGCCTAATAAAAGCCTCTGAGCTTAAGGCCGGACTTATTCTTTCTTTTTATGGCATATTGCTGAATTTCATTTATCAAGGGGTCTCACTTTTACTACGCCAATTTCCACATAATGTTATCATTTTCATACTCATAGGACTATGGTTTTGTTGCATTGTAGTTTCCATTTATTTCAGTATTCGCTGTTTTATACCCAGATTTGAAGCAAAATTTGGTAAAAATATTTTATTCTTTAGGGATGTCATTACTAAGTTTGGTTCAATTGACGAGTATTCAAAAACCTTTTTTGAAATTAGTAAAGATGAGGATTTATTATTTCATCAGTTGGGCCATCAAATTTTTATTATTTCGAAAATTGCGAATGTAAAATTTAAATATGTTCAGATGTCTTTGCGCTTTTTAGCTGCCAGTTTGGTGGTACTTCTTGTGACCTCTATTTACTATTTTATTATTTCATCTATTTAATGTTTGAAATCACTAATCACTTAATTTGTGCCTAAGGTTTAGGTTTTCAGACTTTCGTACAGAAAAATCCATTATGCCGAATCTTTGAGCAATTTAAAAAACAAAATAAAGAATTCTAAGGCGTTAGTTACAAGTCAAAGTATCAACATCTCGAGCAAAAATGATTCATAAGAATTTGTATAACATCATAAAATTTACAATTCTAAAATCAGGACTATAAGTACTCACAAAGGCAATTCAGAAGCCATCAATGCACAAGTAAAACAGGACTAACTTCGTATTAAATTGAAACAATTTTAATTATGGCACATCAATTTTTCAAAGCTTATAGTATCCTGTCATACGTCTTAGCCCTTATAAGTGGTTTCTTTATAGGACTTGCTGTTGCAGTATTTACTGAGGCTGGGAAAGGTCAGATGTTAGCCGGTGGCGCCATTTTATTTTTTTATGGATTGGTTGGTAGCGCTATCGCTTTGGGCGTCATACTATGTCTTATTTATAAAACCAGTCGTGCCGTTATAATTGGCATAAATCTATTTTTTCTTGTTTCTATTCTATGTGCTTCTTTATACTTATGGCAAAAAAAAGAGCAACGCGACCTGGAACGCGGACAAAAACAACAGACCACAACGCAACAAGAATACCTAATAGCATATTAAATGACACTATTAAGTTAGCTAAAGGCATAAAACTTGTCATCTGAATCTCTCAGCAAATTTTCTTATTTTTAGTCCAAATTTAAAATTCAAACCAATGTCCAGCCACAAAAGTCTCTTAGTAATACTTCTCCTTTTCATTTTAGGATGCCAAAATACAACTGATACATCTGAAATTGCCAACCTAGTCATTAAAAATGGTACGATTTATACCGCAAATGATGCGCAGCCAAAGGTGAAATTTATCGCCATTAAAAATGATATTATCACCTATGTTGGTGATGACGAATCGCAAATTTCTACGGATGAAACTACACAAATCATAGACCTAAAAGGAAAAACATTAACACCAGGGTTTATTGAAGGACATGGACATATTTTAGGTATTGGTTATAATGAAATGAATATTGATTTGCTCACGGTAAAAAATTATGACGAACTCTTAGAGCGCTTGAAAGACGCCGTGGCCAAGGCTGAACCAGGTCAGTGGATTGTTGGTCGTGGTTGGCATCAGAGCAAATGGATACCGCAACCTGAAGTTTTAGTGAAAGGTTTTCAAACCCATGATCAGTTAAGTGCTATTAGTCCTGATAATCCTATTTTATTGAGCCACGCGAGCGGTCATGCCTCTTTTGCCAACGCCAAAGCTATGGAAATTGCAGGTGTTGCAGCCTCAACAGTAAGTGAACTTTCTGAAACCCTAAAAGAAGGTCAAGGAGGTGAAATTATTATCGATACGGACGGAAATCCAACAGGAATTTTTACAGAGCGCGCCACTAGTTTAGTGGCGAGATATATTCCTAAAAATGATCGCGATCACGATAAAAAAGCGCTTCAAATGGCACAAGATGCTTGTTTGAGATTGGGGATTACTGGTTTTCATGATGCAGGACAAGGTCGTCAGGCCATTGAATTACTTCAAGAACTTAAAGCAGAAGGCGAATTACCTGTACGGATGTACGTTATGCTGACTGGCTTTGATGAAAGTCTACTAAACGAATGGTACGAAAAAGGTCCGATGATAGATAGTGCCAAACATACTTTAGACATTAGATCTATTAAATTGAATTGCGATGGCGCTTTAGGATCTCGAGGTGCATGGCTTTTAGAACCGTATTCAGACCGACCTGAACATTATGGACATGAAACCTTACCGATGTCTATTGTGGAAAGTACCGCAAAGAAAGCGCTTCAAACTGGATTTCAGGTGTGTGCGCATGCTATTGGTGATCGTGCCAACCGTGAAATTTTAGACCGTTATGAAATCGCCTTTAATGCTTATCCCAAAAACCTCAATGATCATAGGTTTAGAATTGAACACGCACAGCATCTCAATCCAGATGACATCGGAAGATTTGCAGAGCTGAATGTCATTCCGGCGATGCAAGCCATTCATATGGCGTCAGACCGACCTTGGGCTATAGACCGTTTAGGCGAAAAACGTATTGTTGAAGGAGCTTACGTATGGCAAAAATTAATCAAATCTGGCGTAAAAATAGTCAATGGTACCGATGCGCCAGTGGAGCCCTTGGCCCCTTTACCTAGTTTCTATGCCGCTGTATCACGAAGAACTTTAGCAGGACCACCCGAAGGAGGCTATGAACCCGATCAGAAAATGACAAGAGACCAAGCTTTAAAATCGTATACCCTTTGGGCCGCTTATGGCGCCTTTATGGAAAACGAAAAAGGCAGTATTGAAGTGGGCAAACTTGCAGATTTTACGGTGTTTGACAAAGACATAATGACCATACCAGAAGATGATATCTTAAAAACGAAAGTAGCTCAAACCATAATTGGTGGTGAGGTAAAATATAAACTTGACTAATCTTTGAAAGGTAAGGCTGATGTTTCTGTGATGACTCCGTATTTATCAAACAAATAAACTAAGGACGTCATCGTGGCTGCTCCCAATTCTAGCTCGCGTTTATTCACATGCTCAAAGGTGTCGTTCGGAGCGTGGTGGTGATCAAAATAGCGCTGAGAATCTGGTCTTAAACCCGCCAAAACATTAGTATCTGTTTTTAAAGGACCGACGTCTGCACCGCTTCCACCTTGTTCAAAATAATGAATTAAATAGGGTTTAAAAAGTGATCTCCAACTTAAAACCTGATCAAAGTTAGAGTCATCAGCCATAAACGAAAATCCTCTTGGTGTGAATCCGCCAGCATCACTTTCTAAAGCAAAAATATGGTTTTCACCGTTGCGCTGCGCTTCTTCGGCATATTTAGTGGCACCGCGTAACCCGTTTTCTTCATTCATAAATAACACGACTCTGATGCTGCGTTTGGGTGTCATTTTATTTTCTTTAAGTAATCTCAGAACTTCCATAGACTGCACCACTCC
>CAYMDB010000073.1:5769-10560 GCA_964388865.1 uncultured Flavobacteriaceae bacterium | reverse complement strand
CTATCTAAAATTTATGCCTGAAATACTTAATCCCACAACTTTTTTGCTTGACCCATTTTTCTATGAAATTAGCCTACAACAATGACTAATTCAGTTTTTCATATTGAGCCAATAACGCGTTCCTTTCAATTCACCTGTTTTATTACATATTTTTTTATCAACCAGATCTTTTAGATCACGGGTGGCAGTAGAAGCAGAGGTTTTTGCAATTTTGGTATAATTATCCGCACTTAAACCACCTTTGAATCCTTGTGGGCCTTCGTCAAACAAACGCTTAACAACTTTTAGTTGACGATCATTCATCAGTGATTTATAGCGATCATAGAATTTAGCTTTCTCAATTAAAAAATCAATTAAGTTTAGAGTCTCCTCTTGTGCATCTAAAATGGTTTGTCCGAAATAAAGTAACCATTCTGTAATGTCCAAGTCCTTATTATTGTCTTCCAATGCCTGATAATATGCTTTTTTATTTAGCTCTATTGTTTTTGATAATGATATAAGGGCTGGCTGTCCTACACTTTGAGCTACTGATTTTTCAGTTAGTGCACGCGCAATACGTCCATTACCATCTTCAAATGGGTGTATGAAAACAAAATAAAGATGCGTAATACCAGCTTTGGCAAGTGGTAATATGTTTTTTTCTGTTTTAGTGTTGGTAGTATTAAACCAAGATATAAATTGTTCCATTTCCTTCTGCATATGTTCAGATGGTGGTGCTTCAAAATGAACATTTGGTTTATCTATGCGACCAGAGACTACCTGCATAGGATCTAAATGTGTACGGTAGGCTCCAATATCTGTGAGATCTCGTCTACCATTAGTAAGCATTTTATGCCAGTCAAAAAGCATTTGGTGGTTGAGTTTTTTATCAAAATTTTTATGCAAATCAACCATCATTTCTGAGATACCAAATTCGGCAGTAGCAAACTTTTTTGCATCAACTTTTAGTCCTAGATTTTTTTTAATGGAAGATTGAATACTATCTCTATCGAGATACTCACCTTCAATTGCTGAAGTTTTTAGAGCTTCGTTTGATAGTATTTCTATAATTAATTCCTCTTTTTCATTTTCATTAACATGTTTAAACGCCCCAAGAACAGTTCCTGTATTTTGGGAGAACTTTAATTCTAAAGCACTAAGCACATCTTTCTGATATGTAAAGTTAGGCCATTTTTTGTGTTGCCAAATCCAAATAGTTCTACCCATGAGCTATAATTATAGTTTTTATAGCTCAAATATAACATTAATTTGAGCTATAAAAGAGAATTTATAGCTCAAAGTTGTTTTTTGATTACAATAATTTATAGTAATTTAAAGAAAAGCATGGTTAATACTTTAACAATTCTGTCATACAGATTTATAATTTGTATGACAATTTAGTTATTTTTGATCAATGAACATTTAATAAATCAGAGTACACGATACAGTACACGATTTTACAGCGGAAAGGTCTCAAGGCCGTTGTTTATAGGAAAAATATCAAGCTCATAACCCGAAGGTCACTGGTTCGAGTCCAGTTCCCGCTACAACAAGCCAGACAGAAAAATGTCTGGTTTTTTTATGCCTTACAGTTTAGAAGTTTCCTATATGAATTTTGAGGTACAAAAAATATTGACTTGAGATACAAATCTGGTCTGTTGTGCAAACTCCTTTTTTTTAATCCAACGAGTAAAACGAGTTAATACAGTTCCCGCTACAACAGCTAAAGCCATTAAAATTAATGGATTGTGTTACTACAATCGTTTTTTAATGTCACCATTTTCCATTTTTTTTGCGTGCAGTACAAGATACAGTGCACCATTACCCCATGAAATTAGCCTACAACAAGTCCAAAATTATGGGAGGCGCCACTACATTAACCAAAGTTTAAATTAGTGCACTTCGCGCTGCGCACGTCTCCCGACTTCGCAGGTGAACGTTCTATTTCCGACTCTAAATTTTGCAAATAAAATAGTTTAAGTTTATTGGTCCGAAGTCAGGAGACTTCGGTGAGCAGGTTAAAGTACGGCGAACTAAAAGTTCCACCATAACAGTTTTCTGGAATTGATACTTTTTATCTAAAATTTACTACCGGTGCAGCTTTTTTAGTACCGAGACCCTAACTTTTTGTCTCGATGAAATAAATGCCAATAAAGCATCCTTTATTTTATAGATAAGTATTCCTTTGTTACCATTGTAGTAAGATCGCGAAGGCTTAATCAAGTGACAACATTTGTAGTTAAAAAAAATATAAGGTTTATGATTTGAAATTTTTTAGTGCACGACAAAAAAACTTAGGTTTTAAAAATTCCTTTATTTTTTGCCCCTGTCCTAAAGGTTGAAATCAAGGAGAATCAGGCCCCCTCTGGGGTCGCGGTAAAACTGATTTTCAGTAGATCAAATTTTGTCGTGTACTAAATTGAAATTTATAAAAATAATGCGCAGCTAATCTATGCAGGTTTATAAAATCTGGCTACAACTTTCACTAATTAAGGGGTCTTATTTAATAGATACCCACTACATTTCATTGAAAAATCGTTCAAGTTCATTGCCCCCTGGTCCAGGTAATGATAGTGCTTGCGATTTTTTTGGATTTAATATAATAAATGTTCCTACAGCCGTTAGAGCCGCATATTTACCCATTTTTTTGATAGCTTCCTTTCTCGTTATTTTATCTGTGTGATTCTGTTTGTTCATGATTTAATTCCGGATTTCATTTTAACTTAGTTCATATGTGCCTTTATCATGCCCTCTAGAACTAGTACATTCCATATTTGTATTTATGACAAACCTTTCATTGGCCTCTAAAAAGTTTCTATTCATTAAATTTTTTTCAGGTTCTTGCTCCTTTAAAGGCTTAATTTTCCTAAACAATGTTTCTGCATTAAGGTCCTTATTTTTATAAATGACTTTTCTTTCTGTATTTTCGAAGTCTTCAGAATCGGCTATATTAATATCGCCTATATGGACCTCATTATTTCTAATGGTGTTGTAGGGTTTTAAATCTGTTAGAGATAAATTGGGAAAAATGTTTTCGTATTTTAAGCTTTCAAGAGAGCGATTTATTTGGCTTTCTGATACGTTTAATTGTACCTTATATTGAGAAAAATCTATAATTGTAGTAAAAATGATTTCTGTCAAAGTGTGAAGCAAGTTGACTTTCATTATGTTGATTGGTTGATTAATAGCACTTAAATATATAAAACCAAAATAAGATGTGCAAAAAAAAGAATTTAATTGACTTGTTTTCAACGGATAACACAAAAAGGACCATTTATTATCGACAAATGATTAAAAATATGGGTTAAAAAAAAATTTAAATTTGAGGTTGGTTTTTACAGGCGTAACATTTGATGAAATTATTTAGCTTTTTACTTCTAATTTGCTACCGTTGCGACACTTCCGCTGCAACATTACGAAGGGTTAAACACGTGACAATATTTGTTGTCAAAAAATAGTTTTAACACCTTTTTTCAGCAGCTCAAATGAGTAAAAAAATAATTTAGTATAATAAATGAAATTTCAGACCTTGAGAAATAGTTTCTTGTGAAATATGTAAAACTGCCATTTGATTCTTAAGACCTACTTAGGCAAATTTTCAGTATTGAACTTAGGTTAGGTTGACTGAACTAATTATTTAACAATTCCATAAATTTCAAAGAGCTCAAACCAATGTAATCTCTGTTATTTTTGGGATATGAAAAAATTTTACGTCTTACTGTTACTTTCCTTTATGCTTTCGTGCACATCGGAAAAAGAATACCCTGTTTTTGAAGAGGAAACAGCCCATTTAAGAAATGATGCGCTAAAACCTTTTTATCATGGTGTGGCTTCAGGCGATCCTTATCAAAATAGTGTATTGATCTGGACAAGAGTTACACCAGAAACAAAATTACCTGAAATTAATGTGGAATGGAAAGTGGCTTCCGATTCACTATTTAAAGATATTATAAGAAATGGTGAGCAAAGAACAGATCTAGAGAGCGATTACACCATAAAGGTTATAGCGGAAGGATTAGAAGCAGGCACCTCTTATTTTTACAGATTTAAGGCACTTGATTCTGTTTCGATAGTTGGGAGTACCAAAACAGCACCTGAACAATCTGAAAATATTCGTTTTGCTGTAGTAAGTTGCAGTAACTATCAGTTTGGGCGTTTTAATGCTTATGGCAATATAGCAAAGGACAATTCTATTGATGCCGTAATTCATTTAGGCGATTACATTTATGAGTATGGTAGCGGTGTTTATGCCGATACTACTGCAGGTCGATTTCATTTACCTAAAAATGAAATTATAAGTTTACAAGATTATAGAACTCGATATGCGCAATATCGATTAGATCCAGATTTGAGGGCTGTGCATGCGCAACATCCATTTATTGCCATTTGGGATGACCATGAAATCGCTGATAATTCGTATACCACTGGAGCTCATAATCATCAGGAAGATGAAGGCAGCTACGACAAAAGGCGGAACGCTGCTGTTCAATCCTATTATGAGTGGATGCCTATAAGAAAGATAGATCCGCTCTACAGAAAATTTTCGTACGGCAATTTAATAGATTTAATAATGCTTGATGAAAGATTAGCAGGCAGAACAGCACCAGTAGATAGCATAACGGACCCGAGAATTAATGCGATGGACCAAACCATGTTAGGAGAAGAACAGTTAGGTTGGTTAAAAGAACAGCTAAGGGAAAGTAATGCTAAATGGAAAGTCATTGGGAATCAGGTAATATTTTCTTATTTAGATTGGGGTTATAAAACGTTTAATCTAAATAAAACAGAATATGCAATTCTTAACAACTACAA
>CAYMDB010000073.1:0-5759 GCA_964388865.1 uncultured Flavobacteriaceae bacterium | reverse complement strand
ACCTGGATTCTTGGGATGGCTATCCGAACGAAAGAAATGAAATAGCTAAACTCATTCAGACCGATAGTTTACAAAACATAATTTTTATAACTGGCGATACACACTCGTCGTGGGCATTTGAAGTGACCCACGAGCCTTTTAAAAATTACGATCAGGCTACAGGTGAAGGTGCATATGCTGTAGAATTTGGAGTTACCAGTGTAAATTCGGGCAATTCAAATGAACGGTTCCCTACAGACTCAGTAAGAGTTCACGAAGATCGTATCGTAAATTCCTCTATCAATCCACATTTAAAATATGCCAATTTAAGGGATCATGGTTACATGATACTGTCTTTGACAGATTCTTTAGCAGTGGCTAATTGGCATTTTGTTGAACACTTAAAAATTAGCAGCAGTAAAGAAAAGAATGGGATGAAAGCCTCTGTGAAAGCTGGTAAAAATAGTCTGAACTTGAACACAGATTGATCGCTTAAGCGAGAAAAAATTTAGTTTAGGTTAAATTTCGGTTTACAATGAGATGTCTTAAGAATTTAAGGCATTTTTTTTTTGGAAAGTACCAATGATTTAAAAAAAATCAAACCAACCATCTTACGTTCAGATCATTTGCTGATTATGATGAGGTTTAAAATCAGATATGTTAATCAAAATTTATCTGTACGTTAAATTGCGAGACCAATTGCGTTATCTTATTTGGGCGGCTTTACATTTGTTTAACCTTTTTCTGCAATCTCTTAATAGTTTGATGATTTTTTGATAAAATATGCACGGTTTCCTATCGCTATTTTTGAAAAAAAATAAAACCAACCATGAAACAACTTTATGTTCTTACAATTATTATAAGCGTTATAGGATTAAGCAGTTTTTCTCAATCGTATTCTATTTCAGGTGAAGTTAGAGATACCAATAGGAATTTGATTCCCGGCGCTAATGTTACGATTCCTGAACTTAACAAAGGCGCTTTTACAGATGTTAACGGTGTATTTGAACTCAAAAATGTACCCGAAGGGAGTTATACCTTAAAATTAACGTATCTAGGGTTTGAAACAGTAGAACAACTTGTTGAGGTATCAGAAAACATAGAACTGTTTATTACGCTTAAAGAATCTAGCTATATGTTAGATGGGATTGTGGTTTCTGCACAAAAACGTGAACAGCTAAATAAGGAGGTACCCATTGCTATTACATCCTATGGTGGTAAATTTCTTGAAAACACCAATACCTTTGAGTACGATGCGCTTTCAGAATTTGTGCCTGGTCTTCAAGTTCAAATCCAAAGTGTGAATAACCCCGGAATAGTGGTGCGCGGTATCACATCAGATAGTGGTGATTCTCGTGTGGAACCGAGAGTATCCGTTTTCCAAGATGGGGTTTCAATAAGTAAATCTCGAGGTTCTGTTGTAGAATTATACGATATGGAGCGCGTGGAGGTTTTAAAAGGTCCACAAGGAACCTTGTTTGGTCGTGGTGCTCAAATTGGAGCCGTTCATCTTATTCAAAATAAAGCTAAAAACGAAAACTCAGGTTTTGTAAAAGCGGCCTACGGTAATTTTAATCAGCGCATTTTTACAGGTCACGTTAACACACCATTAGTGAAAGATAAGCTTTTTGTTAGGTTCGCAGGCATCTATAATGCAAGAGATGGATTTATTGACAATCGATCTGGTGGTGATCTCAATGGAAAAGAAACGTTCGCGTTTAGAGGCGCGATGAAATATTTAATGGGAGATCGCACTACTTTAGATATTATAGCCAACTGGCAGAGAGATACACCTCCAGGAACTTCTTTTAAAAGTGGAACTTTTGCACCGCTTGGAGGGGATGTTAATCCAAACACATTTGCAGATTTAGAAAAAGGTGAAGAATTAGGGCTTGATAGAGATGTTTGGGGTATAACAGCCTTACTAAAACATAATTTTAATCAATTTTGGGATTTTACCTCAATTACAGCATACCGAGAGTTTGATTCTGACGAGGCCTTCGATGCCGATGGTACTGCGGCCCCAGTACTTTACTTTAGAGAACAGTCTAAGGGTAAACAATTCAGTCAGGAATTGAGATTTAACTTCGATACCAAAGAGCGTTTCAGAGGTTTTTTCGGAGTTAATTTCTTTGCAGAAGATGGCTCACAGTCTGTTCCGCTAGAGATCAATGAACAAAGCTTTGCTGCTTTACTCCTTGCACCAGATAACTTTGTTGTAGGGGGAATTCCAACATTAATTCCAAATATTCCTAATGTTCCAGAACTTTTCGGACCGCTTGCGGGAGCCCCATTACTTGAGTTTAATAGAGAGCGTTCTACTAATTTTGGTGAAAATTATTCAGGTGATATATTTGTGGATGGTTCTTATGATCTCACAAGTAAACTTATAGCGACGCTTGGTTTGAGAGCAACATGGGAAAATATCAATGCAGGACTTGAAGTAGAAAATGCCGACCAACCTGCTCTTTTAGGCAATTTTATAGGTAGTTTTCCAAACAACATCTTTGCCCCAACTAACGGCAGACGAAATGCAAGTGAAAATTTCACCTCTATGGTAGGTCGTTTAGCGCTGAGTTATAATTTCAATGAAGAGGTATCTGTGTTTGGAAACGTAGCTAGAGGTCGTAGACCCAACGTTATCAATGTTACCGCTACAGATGTTAATGTTTTATCAGATGAAACTGTATGGTCTTATGAAATTGGACTTAAGTCCTTATTCTTAAACAATAGATTACAGTTTGATGTCAATGCGTTTTACTACGATTATCAAAACTTCCAAACAACCATTGCTACTTTAGATCCTGTGGATGGTTTAATCATTGTTCCGAACGACAGTGGTAGTGCAACAGCTCTTGGATTTGAAACGTCTTTTCAGTATGCTTTGAGCAAAGACATTAGCTTATTTGCCAACTACGGTTTTATTGACGCCACATTTGATGATGTCGATGAAAATGGAAATGAACAAGCTTTAGCAGGAAATCGTTTCCGCTTAACACCAGAACATTCCTTTTCACTCGGTGCTAACATAGGATTTCCTATTTCAGAGCGCTTAGAGGGCTTTTTCTTGCCGACGTATTCTTACAAATCTGAAGTGTTTTTTGAAGAAACCAACTTGCCTAACATAGCACAAGATGGCTATGGCTTATTAAATTTAAGACTAGGATTAAGACTTGATAAAACTAAAGAATTAACGTTTTACGTAACTAATGCTTTAGATGAAGAGTTTATTATAGATGCAGGAAATACAGGAGGAGCCTTTGGAATTCCAACCTTCATTGCAGGTCCACCGAGATTTTATGGAGCACAATTTTCAATTAGATTTTAATTACCTTTAAAATCAGAACAATTAGGTATGAAAGTTTTATTTAGACTTATTATTTTGAGCTGTTTGCTGTGGATGTTTCCACAGCTTTCGGCTCAATCAGTTGTGGATTTTACTATTGAAACTATTGATGAATGGATTCAACATAGAGAAGCCGACATTTTAGATCTAAAAAAAGACAACAACGCACAGATAACATGGGCTAAAGAACCAAGAACAACTACAGACTTGGTTTTTGTATACCTTCATGGCTTTGGTGCGAGCAGAGTGGAAGCAGAGCCTGTTGTTTCAAAATTAGCCGAAGAATTTCAAGCCAATGTATATTATGCCAGACTGAAGGGACATGGCAGAAGTGGGTCTGAGGGATTTGAAGAGTTGACCAAAGAAAGCTATTTAGATTCCGCAGAAGAGGCGCTTGAAATAGGAAGGTTTCTCGGTAAGAAAGTGGTTTTGATCAGTACTTCTACAGGGGGAACTTTAAGTTTGTACCTAGCCGCTAAGCATAAAGACATCGCAGCACTGATTTTGTATTCTCCTTTTGTAGGTCTTAAAAATCCTATGATGAATCAAATTACAACCCCTGAAGGTCGAGAAATGTTTAAATCGATGATTGGTGGTGAAGTGCAGAAAATGAATCGTCCTGATCCGGAATCAAAATATTGGTCAACAGAATATCATATTAATGCTTATGTGGCCTTAATTTCCATGCTGAAGGAGACCATGACTCCTGAAACTTTTAAAGCTGTAACTTGCCCTGTATTTTTGGGGTATTATTACAAAAATGAGCAAGAACAAGATCAAGTGGTATCTGTATCTGCTATGTTAGACATGTATGAGCAATTAGGAACATCAGAAGATGCAAAGCAAAAAGAGGCGTTTCCAGACACCGGAAATCACGTTATTGCGAGTGATTTGAGATCTAAGGATTGGTCTTCGGTGCTCGATGCAAGCCAACAATTTATTTATTTAAAAATTAAGAAGTAATGAAATACCTCATTTTACTAGTTTTCATTTCAACACCGCTTATCGGCCAAACTCAAAACGAGGTGGCGCGTGCAGAATCTACGAGATACCAGTTTGATCTTCAAGGTCATCGAGGGGCAAGAGGTTTAGCTCCAGAAAATACAATGCAGGCCTTTAGAAAGGCTATTGAACTTGGGGTTAATACACTCGAGCTGGATTTGGTATTGACAAAAGACAATCAGATTATCGTTTCGCACGAACCTTGGATAAATGCCGATATTTGTTATAATTCAAACGGTCATACTATTGAAAAAACTAACGAAACCTCTTTCAATATGTATCAAATGACCTACGACGAAGTAAAATCCTATGACTGCGGTAGCAAGTACAATCCCGCTTTTCCTGAACAATCTTTAGAGTATGCGCACAAACCTCTACTCAAAGAGGTCTTGCACATGGCCGATAGCTTAAGTAAAAGTTATGGTAGGGAAATAAAATATAACATAGAAATTAAAAGCCTTCCTCAAGGCGACCTTCTCTTCCATCCAAAACCAGTTGATTTTGTGAAGTTAGTAATGGATTTGTTGCAAAAGGAAACTAATTTAGATAACGTAAATTTACAGAGTTTTGATTTTAGAGTATTAAAAGAAATTAATACATCATATCCAAAGGTAAAGCTTGCCGCTTTGGTATACGACAAAGGTATGGATGTGGCTTTAACTGAATTGGGATTTGTACCAGACATTTATAGTCCTTATTTTCCTTTGGTCAGCGAAAGTCTTGTAAATGAAGCACACAAAATGGGTATGAAAGTTATCCCTTGGACGGTAAATGAAACAGAACAAATGAAAACTTTGTTAAATTATGGGGTCGATGGATTGATTACCGATTATCCAAATCGTGCTTTAAACTTAAGGGAATAAAGACCCAAATTTTTCTAAAAGAAATTGCTCTGCGAACCCCGCTCTGCGAAGTCTCCCGACTTCGCAGGAAAACCACTTCTTATTTCTGATTATAAATTTTGCTAAAAAAAAATGATTTAAGTTGACAAGCCCCGAAGTCAGGGGACTTCGGAGAGCGTGATTTCTTATCAGCGGTAATCTCGCTTCTAAGTCTTTCATTTTGAGTTTATCTGGAAATAGGACGATATAGTATGATCGCACTGCGAACGTCTCGACCTTGCGGGAAAACCACTTTTCTCGCTATTTAAAATTATAAAAATAATAGGTCAAATTTTTTAAGGTATTCAGATCTGTTTCGTCTAAGGTCATAAAAACCTTACATTGTACCCATGACTTACATCTTCAAGAAATTCGTATTTTTAATACTTAGCTTTTTGTGCATTAATGTATATAGCCAAGATATAACTACCTTAAAATATACAGATTCTAATAAAGGTAAATTCTTGATAAGTTGGGGCGGCAATAGAGAATCCTTCTCAAAATCAGACATAACTTTTAAAGGAAATGATTATCATTTTACCATAAAAGAT
>CAYMDB010000072.1:0-10631 GCA_964388865.1 uncultured Flavobacteriaceae bacterium | reverse complement strand
ACACAATCGTGCGCAATATGACAATACGCCATTATAAGGCAATTATCACCTATTACGGTTTTCATTTTATCTGTGGTACCTCTGTTGATGGTGACACACTCTCTTATGGTGACGTTATCGCCGATTTCAACAGTAGTATCCTCATCGTTGTACTTTAAATCTTGAGGAACAGCTGAAATTACAGCGCCTGGGAAAATATTACAATTTTTTCCGATGCGCGCACCTTCCATAATGGTAACATTACTTCCTATCCATGTGCCTTCACCAATTTTTACATTATTATGTATGGTGGTAAAGGGCTCTATAACAACATTCTTAGCGATTTTAGCTCCAGGATGTACGTATGCTAATGGTTGGTTCATTTTTCTGATATTTGTTTTGATAAAGCGGCAAAAATGTGTTCGCTTTTTGAACCTTCATTTTCTATTTTTATGTTGAAGATTGCTCGGTTCATTTTTTGTAATTTTTATTTTGATAAAGCGGCAAAAATGTGTTCGCTTTTTAAACCTTTAATTATCGATTCTTATATCGAGGATTGCTCGGTTCATTTTTATAATTTTTGTTTTACTGAAGCGGTAAAAAAACAAATTCACCTAATATAAACTTGAAATATTTAATAAATAACTTTAATACTCTAAGTTTATTTCACTTTTGAAATCTGCGCCATCAATTCAGCTTCTGCACACAATTTTCCGTTAGCATAAGCGTAACCTTGCATGTGACAAATACCACGTCGGATTGGTGTAATCAAGGAACACTTAAAAATAAGTGTGTCACCCGGCACTACTTTTTGCTTAAACTTCACATTATCCATTTTCATGAAGAAGGTCAGATAGTTTTCGGGATCTGGTACGGTGCTTAAAACCAAAATACCTCCGGTTTGCGCCATCGCTTCAACAATTAAAACGCCGGGCATAACTGGTGCCCCAGGAAAATGACCTCTAAAGAACGCTTCGTTCATGGTCACATTCTTCATGCCTATAACATGATTACTTGTTAACTCAAAAATCTTATCAATCAGCAAAAACGGTTGTCGGTGCGGCAACATATTCATAATTTGATTCACGTCCATTAAAGGTTCAGAATGCAAATCTACCTGAGGAACGTTATTTCGTCTTTCGTTTTTTATCAGTTTAGACATCTTTTTTGCAAACTGTGTGTTTACAAAATGTCCTGGTTTATTCGCAATAACTTTACCTCTTATTCGTGTGCCAATAAGCGCTAGATCACCAATTACATCTAATAATTTATGACGCGCCGCCTCATTAGGATGATGCAAGGTAAGGTTATCTAAGATCCCATTGGGTTTTACACTTATTTTATCTTTTTTAAAGGCAACCCTCAATTTTTCCATTGTCTCAGGAGATAAGGCTTTATCTACATAAACTATAGCGTTATTTAAGTCACCACCTTTAATTAAACCATGCTCCAAAAGCATTTCAATTTCATGCAAAAAGCTGAAGGTACGAGCGTTGGCTATTTCGGTTTTAAAATCGGAAACATCATTTAAAGTTGCGTTTTGTGTCCCTAAAACTTTGGTTCCAAAATCGACCATCGCGGTAATTTGATACGTGTTTGAGGGCATTAAGATAATCTCACTGCCACTTTCTTCATCTGAATACGAAACCACTTGAGTCACCTCGTATTCGTCTCTAAAAGCATTTTGTTCAATAATACCAGCTTTTTCTAGAGCCTCTACGAAGAATTTAGAAGAGCCGTCCATTATTGGGGGCTCTGAGGCATTGAGTTCTATAATGGCGTTATCTATATCGAGACCGACCAAAGCAGCAAGTACATGTTCACAGGTTTGTATGGTAACCCCATTACGTTCTAAACAGGTGCCACGTTGTGTATTTGTAACATAATTGGCATCGGCTTGAATTTTTGGACAGCCCTCTAAGTCGACACGCTCAAAAATAAACCCTGAATTTTCTTTAGCAGGTTTAAATACCAATTTAACGTTTGCGCCCGTGTGCAATCCAACTCCTTCTAAAGCAATTGCCTTTTCAATAGTCTTTTGCTTTATCTCTGTTTTAATTATGGCCATCTAATTTTTTTTCTAATTTGTCGATTGTTTTTGCAAGTTTAGGTAAGTTTTTAAAATATACATACGATTTATTCCAATCTGTATACCCAAAAGACGGCGAACCTTGCAAGATTTCATTGTCTTTTACATTTCTTCCGACACCAGATTGCGCCTGAATCCTTACATTGTTGCCTATATGCAAGTGACCAACGATACCTACTTGTCCACCAATTTGACAGTTTTCACCAATTTTGGTAGAACCAGCAACACCAGTTTGCGCGGCAATTACGGTATTTTTCCCAATCTCTACGTTATGTGCAATCTGTATTTGGTTGTCTAATTTTACGCCAGATCTGATTATCGTAGAACCCATTGTTGCTCTGTCTATAGTGGTGCCTGCACCAACATCTACGTGGTCTTCTAAAATAACATTACCTATTTGAGGAATTTTAGAATAACCTCCATTTTTTTGAGGTGCAAAACCGAAACCATCAGCACCAATAATGGCCCCTGAATTAATTACACAATTTTTGCCAATAATACAATCTGAATATACTTTACCACCAGGAAATATGATTGAATTGTCTCCGAGCGTCACATTATCCCCAACATAAGCATTCGGAAAAACTTTTACATTATCGCCTATTTTTACATTATGACCGATATAACTAAATGCACCGATATAAACATTTTCTCCCACCGTAGCAGAGTCTGAAATAAAACAAGGTTGCTCTATTCCCGATTTATCCAGCTTAATTTGGTTGTAATATTCTAGTAATTTCGAAAAGCCTTCATAGGCATCTTCTACCTTAACTAAGGTCGTTTTTATTGGATTTTCAGGCTTAAAATCTGCGTTTACAATAGTAATTGAAGCCTCGGTTGTGTATATGTGTGGGGTGTATTTTGTATTGGATAAAAACGTTAACGAACCCGTTGTACCTTCTTCAATCTTAGATAATTTGAATACTTCGATTTTGGGATCACCATCTACAGTTCCGTTTAAAATGTTTGCAATTTGTTCTGCTGTAAATTTCATGTGTTTTTTCTATTGTTTTACAATGGTCACATGGAACATTTCAAATAATGATGCTCTTTTAGAATTGCGTTTTGGATTTGAATGTTTCAAAAAATTTAATTTAAGATGAATGTAGGTTGGCGCAAAAATATAAAAAATGTCTCACATTTTGTTTTTAGGATAGCACATATAATATTTGGTTACGGGTTTGCTGAGTGCTTTTAAGTTAAATTGATCCGTTACTTTAACGATATCCTTGATTTTTCCGGACTTTAAAAGAATAATAATATTTTGTTTTTTAGCTTGGTAGGCCTGATTGGTGATTTTGCCATGAAACACAAAATAATCAGCTTCAGGTTTAGATATATTATAGGTCTTCATTAGGGCTTCAGAATGCACAACTAAGTCTGAAGCTTTAATCGGTTTGTTCTTAATTTTTATTTTTAGTAAGTTTCTGTTTATAATCATCTCACAGAGATTACTTAAAACAAAATCTTCATGATTTTGCCAAGCTTTCATAGCAGAAACAATATCGTAATCGTCTAATTGAGAAAAAATACTCAAGGCTTTGTCATTAAATTGCGCTCCTTTCCTTTCCGTTTTTAAAAAGTATAGTAAAGGCTCGCTACATTGAAGGTTTTCACCCAAAGAGACCAATTCTTTAGCACGTTTTAAAATTCGTGTTAACAGTTGCTCTGCGGCTAATCCGGTTTTGTGCAAATAGACTTGCCAGTACATAAAACGCCTAGCTACCAGAAATTTTTCTACACTATAGATGCCTTTTTCTTCTACCACCAATTGGTCCTCAACGACATTGAGCATGGTAATTAAACGTTCGCTATTGATATTACCTTCAGCCACGCCGGTATAAAAACTATCGCGTTTTAAATAATCGGCTCTGTCCATGTCTAATTGACTCGATATGAGTTCGCACATAAATTGACGCGGATAATCGCCTTTAAAAATGGAAATAGCCAACGTTAAACTTCCGTTAAACTCTATATTCAGTTTTTGCATAAAACGGAGCGAAATAGCCTCATGTGAAATGTCGTTAACGATACTGTGTTCCATGGCGTGAGAAAAAGGACCATGACCAATATCGTGCAGTAAAATAGCAATTAATAAGCCATTTTCTTCGTCTTCAGAGATTGCAACTCCCTTAAAACGAAGTACATTAATGGCTTTTTGCATTAAATGCATAGAGCCAAGCGCATGGTGAAATCGAGTGTGATGTGCGCCAGGATAAACTAAATACGACAGTCCCATTTGACTAATTCTACGTAATCTCTGAAAGTATCTATGCTGAATAATATCAAAAATTAACGAATTAGGGATGGTAATAAATCCGTAAATTGGGTCGTTAAATATCTTGAGCTTATTATGAGTAGGCAAAATTGAAAAATTGAATCATTAGAAAACAAATATACCACAACATGATAAATATTCTTTGGGTTGACGATGAAATAGATTTATTAAAACCACATATCCTTTTTTTAGAGCAAAAGCAATACAAGGTTACCACTTGCCAAAGTGGAACGGAAGCGCTTGAAATAATAAATGCTACAAATTTTGATATTGTTTTTTTAGACGAAAACATGCCAGGACTTACTGGTTTAGAAACTTTGAATGAAATTAAAGAGCGCCGAGCCAACTTACCCGTAGTAATGATTACTAAAAGTGAAGAGGAATATATAATGGAGGAAGCTATTGGTAATAAGATTGCCGATTATTTAATAAAACCGGTCAATCCGAATCAGATTTTATTGAGTTTGAAGAAAAATTTAGACCACTCACGTTTAATTTCTGAAAAAACCTCCTCTAATTACCAGCAAGAATTCCGTAAAATTGCCATGGATCTAGCCATGATAAATACTCATGAAGAATGGGTAGAATTATATCAGAAATTAATTTATTGGGAGTTACAATTAGAAACCATTGAAGATCCCGGGATGACTGCTATTTTAGAGTCGCAAAAGACGGAAGCAAACATGCAGTTTGGAAAATTTATAGAAAAGAATTACGAAAATTGGTTTCAGTCAAATATTGAAGCCCCAGTAATGTCGCATACGCTATTTAAGGAAAAGGTTGTTCCAGAATTAAGCGATAAACAACCCACCTTATTACTTGTTATTGACAATTTGCGCTACGATCAGTGGAAAGCCTTTGAACCTGTGATAAATAATTATTACAAAAAAACCTCAGAATTATCATTTTTTAGCATTTTACCTACCGCTACGCAGTATGCTCGAAATGCTATTTTCTCAGGATTAATGCCCGCTGATATGGAAAAATTATTTCCGCAGTACTGGAAAAATGATACCGATGATGGAGGTAAAAACTTATTTGAGGCTGAGTTTCTAAAAGCACAGCTCAAACGCCTTGGGTTAGGCCATATTAAGCACGAATACCATAAAATTACAAATTTAAAATCGGGTAAGAAGTTGGTAGAAAACTTTAGATCTTTAAAAGAAAATGACTTAAATGTTGTGGTTTATAATTTTGTGGATATGCTATCGCATTCTAAAACCGAAATGGATGTGGTAAAAGAATTAGCCTCAAATGATAAAGCGTATCGATCCTTAACGCTAAGTTGGTTTAAAAACTCTCCCTTATTAGAAATGATTCAGTTGGCACAGCAGCTAGGCTTTAAGTTAATTTTAACCACTGATCACGGAACTATTAATGTAAAATCACCATCTAAAGTCATAGGCGATAGAGATACCAGTTTAAATCTGCGATACAAAACTGGGAGAAGTCTTACCTATCAAGAAAAGGATGTGTTGGCAATTAAAGATCCTAAGTCTATTCATTTACCTGCGCTTACCATAAGCAGTTCGTTTATTTTTGCCAAAGGCGACCTATTTTTAGCCTATCCAAATAATTACAATCATTATGTAAGTTATTACAGAAACAGCTATCAGCATGGTGGGGTGTCGTTAGAAGAGATGATTATACCTTTTGTAGTTTTAGATCCGAAATAGTCAGTTTAAACTTAGTGATCTATCCTTAAAATGCAAAAAAATCCGACGAAATACATTTTTTTCTAGGAATTCACAATAATTATCACTATTCTTGTACCTAAATTAAAAAAGTGTTGACATCGGTTTCGTTTACATATCATTTAAAGGACATTAATGCGGTTGCAGTAAGTGTGTTAGAACATTTAGAATCTAAGACCATTTTATTTAAAGGTGCTATGGGTGCGGGGAAAACGACATTTATTAACGCGCTTCTAAAAGCTATGCAAAGTGAAGATGTAGCTACGAGTCCGACCTTTTCTATCGTAAACGAGTACAAATTACCTAACGATAAGGTTTTTCATTTCGATTTTTATAGAATTGACACAATTGACGAAATTTACAATTTTGGTATCGAAGAGTATTTTATGAGTGAAAATTGGCTATTTATAGAGTGGCCAGAGCGGGTTGAAAGCCTAGTGCCGAACAACGCTCAAACCCTTACTATTATTGACTTAGAAGAAAATAAAAGAGCCCTCAATTTAACTCTTAACGCAAATCCTTTAATCGAAAATAAAGCTATGACAGAACCGAAATTTTAAACAAAATTTCAGACATATTCCTGCGAAAAAAGTACGAAATTGCGGAAAAACCGCAATTGAAACTTCAAATTTTCTCGGATTTTAACATTTATTGATTTTTACAGACGTGCGATGCGCTTTACATTTGTAGTAATTAATTAATTAAATCCCTTTAAATTATGAAAACAAAAAAATTAGTACTAGCAATTGCTATCTTCGGAGGAATGTTATTTACTGCACAAGCAACTAACATTATTGACTTAGATGGACAAACAACCACAGAAATCGCAAAAAGTAGAATCAAAGTGCCTGGCCACGGTCAAGACGCCGACAAAACGATCAAAACAGCCGAGTAAATTTATTATTGGTGGAAGTATAATTGGAACTTTTATATCAATTACTCCATTTTTAAGTACACTTTATGAATATGTTCCAGACCAAAGGGTCTGGAACACTTTTTTGTTTACATATGACAGCACTTATTACAAAAGCGCTTATGTTGTAGCTTGGACACTTTCAACAAAATTAATACCCTTTCTTTTACTTTTGATATGGTTTTTCACAAACAGACACTGGTGGTATCATGTTCTTTTAGTTCCCTTATCTATGTATTTGTATCACATTATCATAATTTTTAATGATGATTTGAAATTTGTTGACTCTGAAGATCAAGTGTTTTACTTACTTCCTGTCATGGCTTTAATAGTTCCATCTATTTACCTATTAAGAGCAAAAATGTTCAATAAAATCAATGACGCCGATAAAACCCTCGAGGAGCTCGAAGAAGAGTTTATGATTAAGCCAAAAACTTTCTGGGGAAAGATTAGGCAATATTTTTAAAACTTTAAGTAGTACTAATTATATTCACTTCTATTTTAAAGTCAGCCGAAATTTATCAAATATTTATAGCGATTTGTTATCTTGCCGACACTATAAATATCAACTGATTGAAATGAGTAAGTCCTTTTCACCATTTACCAAAGCCCAATTATTGCCGCAAGAAGAAACGCTTGAAATTTACAAACAAAAAGGAGAGCTTTTTATTGGGATCCCCAAAGAAACGCATTTTCAAGAAAAACGGGTGTGTTTAACACCAGATGCCGTTTCTGCTTTAACCGCTAATGGGCATCGGGTTTTATTAGAGTCTGGGGCTGGTAACGGGGCTAATTTTAAGGATAAAGACTACAGTGAGGCGGGTGCCGAAGTCACTAAAGACAAAGCCAAAGTTTATGCCTGTCCTATGATTCTTAAAGTAGAGCCGCCTTCTCAAGATGAAATTTTACTCATCAACCCACAAACGATTTTAATCTCTGCTTTACAAATTAAAACACAGAGCAAAATTTATTTTGAAGCTTTAGCAAAAAAACGGATTACTGCCCTAGCCTTTGAATATATTAAAGATGAAGATGGCGCCTACCCTGCCGTTCGCTCTTTAAGTGAAATTGCCGGAACGGCCTCCATTTTAATCGCTTCTGAATTATTATCAAACGTCAACGGAGGCAATGGCTTAATGATGGGCAATATTAACGGTGTACCACCTACCGAGGTTATTATTCTGGGTGCTGGAACGGTTGGTGAGTTTGCAGCGCGCTCTGCTATTGGTTTAGGGGCTAATGTAAAAGTGTTTGATAGCTCCATCACTAAATTGCGTTGTATTCAAAATAACCTAGGAAAAACCATCTACACCTCCACCATGCAGCCGAAAAATATTTTAAAAGCCTTAAAACGCTGTGACGTTGCCATTGGCGCTGTAAGAGGAATTTACAGATCACCAGTAGTGGTAACGGAAACTATGGTTGATCAAATGAAACCAGGCTCCGTGGTCATCGATGTAAGTATTGATATGGGAGGCTGTTTTGAAACGAGTGAAGTGACTACCCATGATCATCCTACTTTTGAGTACAACGGGGTCATTCATTATTGTGTGCCAAATATTCCTGCGCGTTATGCCAGAACAGCATCGGTATCCATTAGTAATATCTTCACCCCATACCTCTTTGAAATTGGTGATTATGGCGGTATAGAAAATGCGCTTCGTTTTGACAGAGGATTAAAAAATGGGTTGTATTTTTACCACGGTATACTGACCAATAAATCTGTTGCCGACTGGTTTGGCTTAGATTATAATGATGCCAACCTTTTAATTTTTTGATACGAGAATGACACGCTGAGCGCAGTCGAAGTGCTTTTTCGCTATCTGTTCTTACAATGTTTAACTAAAATAAATCCTGTTTTCGCAGGACATTTATATGAAATTTTTACATAGATTAGGTTATTACCTCGGTGGTTTTGCACTAGGTCTCGTTATTCTCATGTTCTTTTTAAACGGTAAGGATGCTTCTTGCGACTATGGCCCAAATGCAAGAACCGTAAAAAATATTAGCTCTAAACCTCTGTCCTATTCAGTGCCTGCCTCGCGCTTTATTAGCGATAATACTTTAGATTCTACAACCATTGTAAATTTGGTAAAATATGGTAGTGTCAATTTTTCAAAGAGCAAAACGGACTTAGATTCCTGCAAAATTTATCATATAGATAATAGCTATAAAGAGAAAGCCATGGAATTAAAAGTTCAAAATTGTGATTCCACTGCGACGCTCCTCGATATTAAATATACAGACAACTAATATTTTGAAATTGTAACCTTTTAAATTTAGAAGTTTCAATCTAAATTTTCATCTTTGGCAAGGTTTTTAAATTCTAAATAGAATAGCATGAAAGTATTAGTAACTGGCGCTGCAGGATTTATTGGGTTTTATGTTTCAAAAGTATTAGTAGAAAAAGGCCATCAGGTAGTCGGACTCGATAATATAAATGACTATTACGATGTGAACCTGAAATTTTCAAGATTACATGAATTAGGAATTGACAAAGCTGATGCTTCAGAATTTAATAAAGTAACCAGAAGCACGTTTGCTAATTTTTCCTTTGTTCGCATGCATCTGGAAGACCGTGAGGAACTTCCAAAATTATTCAGCAAAGAAAAATTTGATGTCGTGTGTAATTTAGCCGCTCAGGCAGGTGTACGCTACAGCATTGAAAATCCGGAAACCTATATAGATTCCAATATCGTCGGGTTCCTTAATATTTTAGAATGTTGCAGACATTATAACATCAAGCATCTTGTCTATGCCAGCAGTTCGAGTGTTTATGGTTTAAATAAGAAAATCCCTTTCTCCACAGATGATAATGTAGATCATCCTATTAGTTTGTATGCTGCCTCCAAAAAGAGTAACGAGCTTATGGCACACACTTACAGTCATTTGTTTAAAATGCCAACAACTGGTTTACGATTTTTTACGGTTTATGGTCCTTGGGGTCGACCAGATATGGCCATGTTTTTGTTTACCGATGCTATTGTAAATGATAAACCAATCAAAGTTTTTAACCACGGTAATATGGAACGCGACTTTACCTTTATCGATGATATTGTAGAAGGAGTTGTAAGAGTTATTGAAAAACCAACCGCTGAAAGAGTTGGCCAAAACAATCTTTATAAAGTGTACAATATCGGAAATAACAATTCAGTGAAATTATTAGACTTTATAAAAGAAATAGAAAAAAATCTAGGAAAAGTAGCAGACAAAACAATGTTACCGATGCAACCGGGTGATGTAGAGCGCACTTGGGCAGATGTAGGTGAATTGATAAAAGATTATGATTATCAACCTGATACATCAATACAAGAGGGTGTGAAATCTTTTATTGATTGGTTTAAAAATTATTATAAATAATAGTGAACTTACATATTGCAACCTGAGTGTGTGAAGTTTAACGTTAAAACAAGTCGTTAATATAGAATATTGTAGAGTTATAATTATTTCCTACAAATTTGACGTCGAAATAAAAAAGTACAAAAATTTAATAAATTCAAAATAATGAAAGTAACAAAAATTTGCTGTATTGGCGCTGGCTATGTTGGTGGACCTACCATGGCAGTCATAGCAAAAAAGAATCCGAACATAAAAGTCACTATTGTAGATATCAATGAAGCGCGAATTGCAGCTTGGAATGATAGTAATGTTTCAAAATTACCTATCTACGAACCAGGA
>CAYMDB010000071.1:0-10819 GCA_964388865.1 uncultured Flavobacteriaceae bacterium | reverse complement strand
TTTCGCATAAAAGATAAAACCAACAGTAAATACCAATGCAAAAAGAAGCGGAGCGATATGTTGAATACTACCTATGGCTACCGAGGTATTTACCTCAGCCTTCAGTGGCAAAAACATATACTAGAAATTACCTGTTGTTTTTTCTGTGTTGCTCTCTGGCAAGCAAGGTATTTTTGAGCAACATGGCTATGGTCATCGGACCTACTCCGCCAGGAACAGGTGTAATAAAACTAGCTTTCTTACTTACGTTTTCAAAATCGACATCACCAGTAATATAATAGCCTTTTTCTGAATCGTCTGGAACACGAGTGATACCAACGTCTATAATAACAGCATCATCTTTTACCATTTCTGCTTTTAAAAACTTTGGAATTCCCAATGCCGAAATTACAATATCCGCTTGTGAAATAATTTGGGTAATATTTTTAGTATGACTGTGGGTTAAAGTAACCGTTGAATTTCCTGGAAAGCCTTTTCGCCCCATTAAAATACTCATCGGTCGACCAACAATATGAGATCTGCCAATAACAACCGTATGTTTTCCATTGGTCTCAACACCATAACGATCTATAAGTTCTAGAATACCAAAAGGCGTTGCTGGAATAAAGGTCGACATATCCAATGCCATTTTACCAAAGTTCATAGGGTGAAACCCATCAACATCTTTATCGGGATTCACAGCCATTAAAACTTTCTGAGTATTGATTTGCGGTGGTAAGGGTAGCTGAATGATAAAGCCATCAATATCAGGATTGTTATTCAATTTATCAATCTTATCTAACAATTCTATTTCGCTGGTGGTGCTCGATAAGCGAACCATGGTGGACTCAAAACCAACACGCTCACAAGCTCTCACTTTACTTCCAACATAAGTCAAACTCGCCCCATCATTGCCGACAATTACAGCGGCTAAATGTGGAACTTTTTCGCCATTGGCCTTCATTTTATCAACTTCAGCCTTGATTTCGTTTTTGATATCGTTGCTTACTTTTTTTCCGTCTAGTATGGTCATTTTAGTTTAGTTTTTAGTCTCAGTTTTCAGTTTTCAGTTGCTTACTTTTGAGATAATTGATATCGTGGTATTCAGTAAACTCTTTCTTTGATGTCGCATAAATACAAAAGTAATTATTCTTCTTTCACCCCGAATTTTTCTGGATTATTAATCATGTAATTTATAAGTTTACCTACTTCAACATTTTGAGACAATAATGTCGAATGATTTTCTTTAGACATACAATCACATGCTAGCGCAAAATCTAACCAAGTTGATGTTTCAGAATTTTCACCATCTGCGTCGGTAAGTTTACTTATAAAATGTCTGGGATATCTTCTTTTTCTATAGGCTTCTGCAATACTCGCATTTACAGAACGCGAACTCCTCCTAACTTGATCGGTTAATGAATAGGTCTCTTCCCTTGGAAAGGACTTTGAAGCCTTAAAAATTGACATTGCCAAATCAAACGCTTTTTGATATGCTAGTAATTTTTTAAAATCCATAATTTCATTTTTTATTTAGTTAGTTGGCTTTGAGCTGTGACTGAGACTGCGACTAAAAACTCAGACAACCCATCTAACATAACTTTTCCCTCTAGGGAAATGTCCGAAGGACAATGGGGATTCTACTGCATCCCTTTCATCATCTGCATCATGCGTTTGCCGCCTCCGCCTTGCATCATTTTCATCATTTTGCTCATCTGCGTAAACTGCTTTAACAATTGATTGACCTCTTGTACCGAAGTACCAGAGCCTTTTCCTATACGTTTTTTTCTACTCGCATTAATTATAGAGGGGTTAGAACGTTCATCTGGTGTCATAGAATGAATGATCGCCTCAATACCTTTAAATGCATCGTCGTCAATATCGATATCTTTCATCATTTTACCAGCACCAGGAATCATTCCAACTAAATCCTTCATATTACCCATTTTCTTAATTTGCTGAATCTGCTTCAAGAAATCATCAAAGCCAAATTGGTTTTTGGCAATTTTCTTCTGAATTTTTCTAGCTTCCTCCTCGTCGTATTGCTCTTGAGCGCGTTCAACAAGAGATACAACATCTCCCATACCTAAAATTCGATCGGCCATACGCGACGGATAAAACACGTCAATCGCTTCCATCTTTTCACCTGTACCAATAAACTTAATTGGCTTATTAACCACCGATTTAATAGAAATAGCGGCACCACCTCTGGTATCACCATCTAATTTGGTTAGGATAACACCATCAAAATTTAAAATATCATTAAAGGCTTTTGCAGTGTTCACAGCATCCTGACCCGTCATAGCATCCACCACAAATAAGGTTTCTTGGGGTTGAATGGCTTTGTGAATGTTTGAAATTTCGGTCATCATCGCCTCATCAACAGCCAAACGACCCGCGGTATCTATAATTACAACATTATGTCCATTAGCTTTGGCATGGGCTATACCCGCTTGTGCAATAGCTACAGGATCTATATTTTCTTTATCACTGTAAACCTCAACTTTAATTTGATCTCCTACAATATGTAACTGATCTATCGCAGCCGGACGATACACGTCACAAGCCACTAATAAAGGTTTCTTCGTTTTTTTGTTCTTAAGATAGTTAGCTAGTTTACCAGAAAAGGTGGTTTTACCCGAACCTTGTAAACCCGACATTAAGATGACACTAGGACTGCCAGAAAGATCAATACCTTCGGCATCCCCTCCCATAAGCTCGGTTAACTCGTCTTTAACGATTTTAACCATAAGCTGACCTGGCTGTAGGGTCGTTAATACGTTTTGCCCAAGCGCTTTTTCCTTAACTCTAACCGTAAATTCCTTGGCAATTTTAAAGTTAACATCGGCATCTAAAAGCGCACGTCTTACTTCCTTTAAGGTTTCAGCAACATTAACTTCTGTAATGCTCCCATGACCTTTTAAAACATGTAACGCTTTATCTAACTTATCACTTAAATTATTAAACATAATCTCTATCGCTTTTTAAAGTTGCAAATTTAAGAATTTACCAGAGATAAAACGAACGCCATACTTATAAATATAACGCTCAGTCTCTAAGATTTATATAATTGAAAAGAGTTGCTTGGACATGTGCAATACTTTTCATCAGCATCCACTTCATAAAAATCACTACAGTTTTTAGCTGTTTCTTGATTAAATGCATAATTCTTAAATAACCAACAGAAGGTCATTCCTATTCAAGCCTAAGTTATCTTCATCATATTGAGTAAATAAGGCCTTTGCGATTCGAAATGGAGACTATAATTTGAAATTTGAGAGTAAAAACTCAATAAATCACGTACAAATCAGAAATCAAGTTTTCATTAGCTAAAAAAGCAAAACCCTGAAATTCAATTCAGGGTTTTAATAGTATGTTATTTTTTGTCGATTTTAAGGTCTACCACTACTGGTTTTTTCTGCCTCTTTTTCTTTCTCTATATTTTTTTTAATTTTCTCTATAGCAGACTCAATCGATTTATCGGGCTCAATTAAATTGTATTCTCCCCAAAAATCCGGATCTGAAAATCCAGAAATAGCATCAGTTATAATAATTGTCGGTTTAATGCGCTCTTGTCTTTTAATTTTTTTATCGCTTGCATTAATTTCCCAATCTGTTACAGCCATTTCACTTGAAAGCGTGTAAACTTTGTTAAAAAGTTGACGCTTTTTATTGACTTTAAATGTTAAATTTAAGTTGGAATAACTGTAATACCATTTTCCATCTTGTTCCTTGTAATTGACCTTATAATTGGCCTCTAGAGGATAAACCACAACATCTCTGGGTTTCTTTTTAACTAATAAATTTTTTGACTCTCGTTTATTGTTGAGATCTAAGGCGTAATTAGCGCTCACTAAGGATAGGGACTTTACGTCTATGAAGAGCTGACCTTGGTAGCTTAGCTGGTTGGTCTTCGGTTTAAAATTTACGACAAACACATTTCTATTGTACATGGTTGTCGGATGATCAAAGGTGAAATTATAAGTGCGAATACTTTCCTCTGTAAATATATACTCAGGATACTTCATGACGTCGAGGTATATCGTTGAAAACGGCCCACCCTGCAGTTTTAAGGTCAGTGTATCTAAGCGCTTATAATCGGTTCTCTTTCTTGCCTTTCCTAAGCGTATAGCATCACCCTCAGATGAGGTGTTGGGTTCCTTTAAAATATTAACAACAGCTTCGGTTAACGACACATTTCTATTTCTCCGTTTAATGGTTTCGCGATAAAAAGCCGTCATATAAACCAATTCATCTTGAACGTAATTATTCTTTTTCTCGAACACTTTTCTTACTAAGGATTCAGCACTTTTATAGGCGGAAATACTTACTGCCGACAGTTTAGTTACAGCTTCATAGAGTGCTATTTCATTATCTGTTTTTGACATTTCAGATAAGGGTACAGCACGCGAATTGTAGCCTAACATTGAAACAATAATCTTCGAATCTAAAAATTGCTGAGGTACCTTTAGTGTGAATTTTCCTTCCGAGTTCGTTACCGTACTGATATTAGATCCGTTAATATTAATATTTACAGCTTCTAAAGCGTTACTCGAACTACCGTCAATTACAGAGCCACTGTATTCCGTAAACCTATTTTGTGCAAAAAGCGCAACTGAGAAAAACAATAGCAAACCAAACATTAACGCGGTCTTTTTTTGATTTAATTTAAACTTTTTCATGACAATTTATTTTGAATTAGGCGCAGATTTTATCTTGTCCACACTTACTAAAGATAAGGATAAACCGCATATTTCGCCTCTAAAAATTCGTTAAAATTAGGCTGCTATAGGACAAAGCTTGTTAAATAAGGACTACATACGTTCAGGTACTTCAATTCCCAATACACTGAACGCATTTTTTATGGTTTGACCAACTGTTTGAGATAAGGCTACTCTAAAGTTTTTTTCATCGTCGGTGTCTGCTCCAAGAATGGAAACATTTTGGTAAAACGAATTAAAGTCTTTTACCAAATCGTAAGTGTAATTAGCAATTAACGCCGGACTATGCTGCGTTGCTGCATTTTGAATCACCTCAGGGAATTGCTCCAACTGTTTAATGAGTTGTTTTTCCTTTTCGTGAAGTGAGAGCTCAATTGCGCTAAAGTCAATCGCTTTCTCAGCATCCGATTTTCTAGCTATCGACTGAATTCTAGCATAGGTGTATTGTATAAACGGACCAGTATTGCCCTGAAAGTCTATAGATTCCTTTGGATCAAATAGAATACGTTTTTTAGGATCTACCTTCAAAATATAGTATTTAAGTGCCCCTAAACCTATAATTTTATACAAGTCCTGTTTCTCGTCTTCTGAGTAGTCTTCAAGCTTGCCTAATTCTTTTGAGATCTCTTCAGCCGTATCGGTCATTTCTTGAATTAAATCATCGGCGTCAACCACAGTGCCTTCTCTACTTTTCATTTTTCCACTTGGTAAATCCACCATACCATAACTCAAATGGAATAAATTCTTAGCCCAATCAAACCCGAGTTTCTTTAAAATTAAAAACAAGACTTTAAAATGATAATCTTGCTCGTTGCCAACCGTATACACCATTCCGCCAACATCGGGATAATCCTTGATACGTTGAATGGCCGTGCCAATATCTTGAGTCATATATACTGCAGTGCCATCACTTCGCAATACAATTTTTTCATCCAAGCCATCTTCGGTTAAGTCACACCACACCGAGCCGTCCTCCTTCTCAAAAAAGACACCCGTTTTTAAACCTTCAGACACAAATTCTTTTCCCAATAAATAAGTATCACTTTCGTAATAATAGGCATCAAAATCGACCCCAATATTTTTGTAGGTCACTTCAAATCCGTCATAGACCCATTGGTTCATTTTTTTCCAAAGTGCTACAACCTTCTCATCGCCAGCTTCCCATTGTATCAACATTTCTTGGGCTTCAAGCAGAATTGGCGCATTCTTTTTGGCATCGTCTTCAGTTTGCCCTTGTGCCATTAATTCGGCTATTTCAGCTTTATAGACTTTATCAAATTTTACATAATAATTCCCAACCAGTTTATCTCCTTTCAAATCCTTAGTCGGTTCTTCTCCTTGTCCAAATTTCTGATAAGCCAACATACTCTTACAGATATGAATGCCTCTATCATTTATAATTTGCGTTTTATAAACGGTTTTGCCTGACGCTTTAATAATTTCAGCTACACTATAACCTAAAAGTACATTTCTTACATGGCCTAAATGAAGCGGTTTGTTGGTGTTTGGTGACGAGTATTCAACCATAACCGCTCTATGGTCTTTCAGCGGCGCAAAACCATAGTGCGTTTCGTTTTTTATGGATTGAAAGAACTCCAAATAATAACGGTCGCTAATTTCAATATTTAAAAAGCCTTTTACCACGTTAAATCCTTTCACAAAATCGATAGTATCGAGTAAATACTGACCAACTTGCTCACCAATTACCGCAGGATTGCCCTTTACTACCCGCAACATTGGAAACACAACTACCGTAACATCACCAGCAAATTCTTTGCGAGTCGCTTGAAATTCTACCGATTCTAATTCCGATTGAAATAAAGCTTTTACCGCTGCTTTTACATGTAATTCTAAGGTCTCTTGAAGATTCATTTTTGACTTATATTTTGGCATTTTTTAAACGTTGGCAAAGATAGCTGTTTTATTGTTTTTATGACGGATTTGACCTTACTTAATTGTGGCAATGAAGAACTAATGCAAGGCGATTTGTGGCTTTATGTTATGGTATCCCAAATAAAGTAAAATACAGTTTGTGTCATGCTGAACTGGTTTCAGCATCTCATGTTTTACAAAACAGTTATAGATTCTGAAATAAATTCAGAATGACAAAGCATTAATGATTCGCCTGAATATAAAAAGTGAAATCTGACTATTGTCATGCTGAACTGGTTTCAGCATCTCATGCTTTATAAAACAATTATGTTCTGAAAAAAATTCAGAATGACAAACATTTGGAAATAGGAATAAAGTTAAAATCTGGTGCGTGTCATGATAAACTCGTTTTAGTCCCTTCATAAGTAATAACATACAATTGTGTCATGCTGAACTAGTTTCAGCATCTCATGTATTACAAAACAATCATAGATTCTGAAATAAATGCAGAGTGACAAAGCATTGATGATTTGGGTAAATATAAAAAGTGAAATCTGATTAGTGTCGCGCTGAACCGAGGCTTCAGGGGATTTAAGAATTGGAGAAATACGATAGGGATAAATTTTGAAATATCCCGAGGCCTCTGGACAGAATAAAAAAAACAGGTAAAGATTCCCTAATTTATCAAATAAATAGAAAGTGAAAAATCACACAGTCATTTTAGTACTTCAGCGGTGACCTAGCAATAAATTATAGTCGGTTTTAGGCAACGTTTTTACTTTTAAATCGTTTTATTTCCTCTAATTCCGCTCTTTTTTTATCTCGCTCCTCTTCTATGTCAAAATCATCTTGAAGTCCGAGCCAGAATTTGGCTGAGTTTCCAAAATATTTGCTCAGTCGAAGAGCAGTGTCCGCTGTTATTCTGCGTCTTCCTTTTATTATTTCCGAAATTCTAGTCTGGGGGATTTTCAGGTCTTTTGAAAGTCTGTAAGCGGTGATTTCCAAAGGTTCCAGAAATTCAAAGTTTAATATTTCTCCGGGATGTACATTTGCTAACTTTTCCATTTTTTTATTTTTAATGATAATCGATTATTTCAACTTCGCTTGCATTTCCATTGTTCCATCTAAATATAATTCTCCATTGCTTATTAATCCGAATACTATAAAATTCGTTTAGTTTTCCGGTCAGTTTTTCAAGTCGATTCGAAGGTGGAATTCTTAAATCCGTTATATCTTGAGAGTTATTCAACATTCTCAATTTTCGCCGTCCAACGTATTGAATTTCAATCGGCATTTTTTTAACTCGGATTCCGTTCCAAATCTGTTCGGTCTCTTTCGAACCAAATGAAATAATCATAGTCCTATTTTACGTTACTAACGCCAAAAGTAAGTATAAAGTTTATTTTTTCCAAATGTTGCCTAACTCATGGATAACAAAACAATCATAGATTCTGAACTATCCTGAGCCTTCGTTAAAGAATGGCAAATCATTAGACCCTGAGGGTAAATATGAAAGATTAAGTTGATGTCATACTAAATTGGTTTCAGCATCTCATGTTTTACGAAACAATCATAGATTCTGAAATAAATTCAGAATGACAAACATTTAGAAATAGGAATAAAATTAAAATCTTATGCTTGTCATAACGCACTCGTTTAAGTCTCTCCATAAGTAATAACATAAAATATGAGTCATGCTGAACTGGTTTCAGCATTTAAAAAATACAACAATCTTAAATTCTGAAATAAATTCGAAATGACAAAGCATTTGGAAATTAGAAAAAAAAGTAAAACTGGGTGCGTGTCATGATAAACTCGTTTTAGTCTCTTTTTTAAATAATAACTTCCAATTGTGTCATGCTGAACTGGTTTCAGCATCTCATGTTTTACAAAACAGTTATAGATTCTGAAATAAATTCAGAATGACAAAGCATTAATGATTAGGGTAGATATAAAAAGTGAAATCTGATTAGTGCCATACTGAACTCCTGTCTCCCGACAGGTAGAGGTTTCAGCATCTAAAAAAATACAACAAGCGCAGATTCTGAAATACCCAAACCAGCTTTCAAAACCCTTACACTCATATTTTTAAAAATCATCACATTAACCACAATACTTATGATTTTTCTTAAAGAAACCTGCCGTTCGTCGATACATAGATTTTTTTTGATTTTTATCTGTCACTTCAACTAATTTTTTGGTATTAAAACCCAATAATTAGCATATTTGCAGACTTAATACCATTTTTGAGGTGCTATTAATCAATGTCCCAAACATTAATGAGGCTTAATAATCAAACATTAACACAGTTGTTTTTGTTTGGTGTTGACTTACTTTTTTTATCCCTTTATAAAAGGTTTACACACCAAAACATCGCAATTCGTTCTATCGTTATACGAAGATGAAGCAGGTACTGACAATAGCTGCTTGTCTGATAACGCTACTTATCTTTTCGCAAAATGAAAAGATAGATCGACTTACAGTACAACTGGCATATCAAAATCAAGACTCTACAAAGGTGGATATGTCGCTCATGCTTATTGATGAACTTTATAGTACCGAAGATTATACCAAAGCACTTCTCTACATTAACGAAACGTCTAAACTGGCCGAAAGTATCAAGTACACCAAAGGCCTAGCGAAGAGCTTTTACTACAGAGCCCTAATTTACACCAAACGCAACGATTATTTTAACGCCTTAGATAATTACAATAAATCTAAGGAGTACTATCTGCAAATTAACGATACCCTCGGCGTGGCCAAGGTGAGTAATAGCATTGGACTCATAGAAATTAAACGCGGAAATTACAGTCTTGGATTGCAAAACTCCCTCTATGCGATTGCTGTTTTCGAAGGTCAAAATCTAACGGAAGAGCTCAGTTCTGCTTATAATAATTTGGCCGAAGCTTATTATAAAACTAATCAGTTTGATAAGGCTTTAGATTTTAATTTTAAAGCGCTCTCGGTACGTCAGCAAATTAACGATCGTAGCGGGATAATAGTGTCTAACAAAATTATCGCTGAGTTGTATTCTTTGCGAAAGGAGCACCGAAAAGCTATTGAATATTACGAGAAGGTTTTAAAACTTTTAAATCCTGAAACCGAAAAAGATTTAAGAGGTGAAATACTACCAAAATTAGGTACTGAATATTTGCGCTTTAATGGATACGAAAAAGCCTCTGAGTATTTAGTTGAAGGTTTAAAATACAATAGAACAGAAAATAATCAAGAC
Organism: uncultured Flavobacteriaceae bacterium; assembly: GCA_964388865.1. Lineage (GTDB taxonomy): Bacteria > Bacteroidota > Bacteroidia > Flavobacteriales > Flavobacteriaceae > Winogradskyella. The sequence continues at coordinate 1,015 of CAYMDB010000071.1, read as the reverse complement.
GGACTTCTTAGAGCACTTAACGCAATTGGACATTTAAACCTTCAAAAGAAAAATATAAAGTTAGCTGCCAATCAACTTGACGAGGCCTATGAAATTGCCCAAAAAATTGACAGCAAAACGGAGCTCTTAGAAAATTATAAGCTTCATATCGCCTTAGATTCAACGCGCGGGTATTTTCAAAATGCCTTTTTCTGGCAGAATAAATACTACGATTTAAAAGAAATCCTTTCAAAAGAAATTCGACCCATAACAATCGAAAGTTCAAATTCGCTAGAAACTTCATTGGATCAGTCGGATGCCATTAAGGTCGATTTCAATACCAATGAAGCTAAGGTAGCTCCAAATGATTCCTGGTTGGATAACCCCATGATATTATTCGGCATTATTGCACTTTTTGCCGTACTCCTAACGCTTTTAGTATTTAGCTTTCTAAAATTGAAAAATTATAAAGACATCGCTCAAAAGCAAAAAGACGCTTCCGTAAATATTCAAGACAGCAATAAAAGCCTTCAAGAGCAAATCAACCAATTGGAAGAAGTCAACGAAGTTAAAGACAAACTTTTTTCTATTGTTTCGCACGATTTAAAAGATTCCATCTCCTCCATTAAAGCCTTTTTAGATTTACTGAAGGAAGACAGTATTTCTAAGGATGAATTCTACGATTTAATTCCAGAATTAAGTGAAAATGCCAATAATGCGTCTTCCCTTTTATTCAATCTCCTCAATTGGTCGAAGTCGCAAATGCAGAACTTAGAACCTAAACCAGAATTATTTAATATACAAGAGGTCTTTCAAACTAAAATAGCCTTGGTCGAACAAAAAGTTGAAGACAAGCGCATCGTCTTAATCGACGAATCGCAGCAAGATTTTGTCTATGCCGATAAAAGCATGGTTGAAATTGTGATTCAGAATTTAATCACCAACGCGGTTAAATTTAGCAGAACTGGCGATGTGATTACGGTATCAAATCAAGATGCCAACGGCAAAGCGATAATTTGTGTTGAAGATACGGGTG
>CAYMDB010000070.1:0-10843 GCA_964388865.1 uncultured Flavobacteriaceae bacterium | reverse complement strand
ACCACTTCAACTTCACCATCAGCTTCAGATGCTGCCTGGGGCTCATCAAGCGTGCTTAATGTAGATGCTGGGGATTATTATGTTCATGTGGTAGATGCTTATGGTTGCGTAGTTACCAGCCCAGTAACTGTAGTTCCATTAGATCCTTCGCCTGTAATCTCTGCATCAGTTAATGATGCCTGTACTCTTGTCGATGGTTCTTATGAAATTGATGTTACTCTAGATACTCCCGGAATTCCTCCATATAGTTTTAGTATTGATGGTGGTGCCTTTCAAACACAATCAGCACCATTTACCATTTCAAATTTATTTTCTGGTGTGCATACGATTGAAATCCAAGATGCTAATGGCTGTGGAAATTTAGTATCAGTTGCCATTGACGCACCTATAGAATTAACGCCTCAGGTAACGGCTGTACCAACCTGTAACAATGACGATGGTGAAATAACACTAACAACTTCGGGTGGTTCAGGATCTTATACCTATAGTATTTTACCAAATCCTGATTCTATTAGTATTAGTGGAGATGTGATTTCTGGTGTACCTTCAGGATTATACACCATCAATATTACAGATACGGTAACCTCTTGTACCGCAGAAGTCACTGTTTCTTTAGCTGAAGCCGTGTTACCAGCTTTCACGCTTACACCAACAGCACCGTTGACTTGTTTTGGTGATAGTTCAGGTAGTTTTGAAATTACTATTACTAACTATTCTGGTGCTTATACTTACGAAGTATTCGATAATTTAGGGGCTTCTGTTACAGGTCCTGTCAATGCAAATACCGCGACAAATCCTGAAACAGTAAATGGTATGGCATCTGGAACGTATTCAGTAGTGATTACCCAAACCGATATTCCGTTTTGTTCTAATTCAGCTAATGTCTCTATTGCTTCACCACAAGAAACCTTAACGCTTGTACTTTCTGAAACGTCTAATGTTACTTGTACTAACGACCAAGGTACCATAATTGCAGTGGCCGATGGCGGTTGGGGAAATTATGAGTATGAACTCACTGGTGCTACCTCTGTAGCGTATTCTTCTAATAACACCTTTACGGACTTAGCAGAAGGCACTTATACGGTCAACGCCAGAGATGCTGAAGGCTGTATAGTTTCAGAAACGATTACTTTAACGGTTCCAGATCCAATAACAGCAACATTTACCCCAAGTACAACGCTGCTTTCTTGTTTTGGAGATCAAGATGCAAGTATTACCATTACTAATGTTACGGGAGGTCAGGGATCAAATTATACTTATACCTTGAACACCATTTTACCAACACCAAGTGCTTCAGGGCCTCAAACTTCTAACACCTTTGCAGATTTAGGACCAGGAACTTATTCAGTAACCATTACTGATGGATTTGCGTGTGAATTAACATCATTAGATATTGTCATTACACAACCAATTCCTATTGAGACAAGTTTGGTAAGAGCAACGACGCAAACTTGTTTTACTGAATCTACTTTAACATTGAGTGCAACCGGTGGAACTGGTACTTATGAGTATAGCGCTAATAGTAATTTTTCAACAGTTCTAGGTTCTTTCAGTACATCGACAACATTTTCAGTTTCTGAAGGCACATACGCTTATTATGTAAGAGATGCTAACGGTTGTAATGCCAGTGTCTCTAATGAAATTACAGTAGATCCACTACCAGAACTAAGCCTTAATTTAGAAGCTTCTAATGTTACCATTAATTGTGCTGGTGATAATAATGGTTCAATTATAGCCAATGCGCAAGGCGGACTAGGCAATTATGTTTACACTTTACAAGATGGTGCAGGTAATGCCATTTCTGCAGTTCAAAATAGTCCAGGTTATTTTACAGAACTTCTCGCTGGTACTTATAGTGTTGTTGTAGAAAGTGGGGATTGTTTAGAAACATCAGAACCTATTGAAATTTCAGAACCAAGTACCCCGTTAGACGCAACACTAGAGATTAACAACGTAAGTTGTAGCGGCACTAATAATGGGTCTATAGTGATCACAGCAACTGGGGGAACGGGTATTATTAAATATGCCATTTCACCTCAATTGAATCAATTTTTTGATACCAATACTTTTGAAAATTTAGCCCCTGGTGCCTACGATATCATTGTGCAGGATGTTTTAGGCTGTTACTTAACCTTTAATGTTACCATTACCGAGCCTGCGCCAGTAATCTTAAGTATCGTTGCAAATTCGCTATTGCCAGAAATTTGTTTTGGTGATGTGAATGGTGAGTTTAGTATTGATATTTCGGGTGGAACCTTACCGTATAGTGTAAGCCTAGACGATTACGATGGAGTCTATACCACAGGAAATGCGACACAAACCATTTTTGACTTTACCGATTTAGTTGGTGGCGATCATATAGTGTATGTAAGAGATGCTGAAGGTTGCGAGTCACAGTGGAATATTACCTTCCCACAATCGGTGCGCATTAACCCTGAAGTCCTCGTAGAAAATGCCTGTGAAAATAACACCCAAACTAATCTCATAACGATTAAGGTAGATAATTCTATAACAGATGCTACAGAACTCGATTATGCATTAGATGGTGGTGCTTACCAAGCGAGTAATGTATTTACAAATATTGCTGTAGGTTCTCATTATATAGACGTAAGACATACTAACGGATGTGTTCAAACTACAGATGTTTTTGATGTTGACGATTTTGATCCTGTTACCTTAACGCTCGCTGAAGGTGATCTCAACCAGTTTACAGCTAATGCCTCTGGTGGCTCTGGGGATTATCAGTTTACTATGAATGGTGAAGATTATGGTAGCGAATTCAATTATACCATAACAGCATCAGGACTCTATAACGTAACGGTTACAGATAATAGCGGCTGTTATGCTACTGCACAAATTGAGTTAGAATTTATCGACATCTGCATCCCTAATTGGTTTACACCTAATGGCGACGGTGAATTTGATACTTGGGCACCAGGTTGTGATGAAAATTATCCAAACCTAACCTTCGATATTTTTGATCGCTACGGAAGAAAAGTGGCAACCTATAGACAAGGTGAAGCTTGGGATGGAAGATATAACGGCAATGAACTTCCAACAGGAGATTATTGGTATGTGGTACAAACCAATGATACCAGCGTCGATAAAGAATTCGTCGGACACTTTACACTATACAGGTAAATTATTAAAGGATTAAACCCTTATTTAAGATGAAAAAACTTACACTATATATGCTACTGATGATGATGTCCTTCGGATATGGTCAAGAACTAAATTTACCTGTATTTACTCAATATCTCGCAGATAACGATTTTGTGATTTCACCAACTTATGCAGGTATTGGGGACAATCTTAAAATTAGAGCCAATGGGTTGACCCAATGGGTGGGTATTAAGAATGCGCCAGATAACCAGTCCTTATATGCTGATTTTAGAATCTCAGACCGAACAGGTGTCGGCATCTCTGCGTATAACGACAAAAACGGAAACACCCGTCAAAAAGGGGTGAAGTTTTCATTTGCCCATCACATAACCTTAGATTATAAGTCAAAACAGTTTTTGTCCTTTGGAATCTCCTATAACATTAATAGTTTTAGAATTGATATTGAAAATTTCAATACTACCTATGATGTTCCTATCTTAGATCCAACAATTACGGACGATAGAGCAATTTCTAACAATAATTTTGACGCTGGTATTTTATACCGTTGGAAAGCCTTTTATTTAAGCTTTAATGCCAATAATTTAATAGCAAAAGATACTGACCCTTTTGTGGCCTTAGAACCAAGCAGACTTTTAAATTATCAAATTTACTCTGGACTCGTTTTAAAGAGCAAAAGCAATAAAGATGTCGAATTTGAGCCGTCCATTTTTTACCAAATGTTTGACAGCGATAAACGTTCTAGTACTGATATCAATTTTAAATATCGAAAATTTAATAGAAAGGGTGATTATTATTTTTTAGGTGGCTCTTACCGTTTTCTGAACGATCAGTTTATGAAACCTTTAAATATTGGACCTATGGCTGGTATTACCTTTAATCAGTTCTTTTTTGCTTATTCTTATCAATTAACCACAAATGATTTATCAGGTTTTAACTCTGGTACACATATGGTCACAATTGGTCTTGACTTTTTTCAAGGAGCTAGCAATTGTGCATGTACTAAAGGAACAAGCCAGAGTTATTACAGATAAAATAACGTATGATTCATTTTCAAACCTTATTCAATCTTTCATAAAAATTGAATTTACTTAGGTTTTAAATATATTTTGTGAGTTATTGTTGTTTAGGTAACACACCATGGACACAAGGCTAAATTTTCAAGAATTATTTCAAGGCTTCCAAAACACGCCAGAGTTATGGACCTCTCATGCTATATATCATTTAGAACACTATAGCAGCCATCCAACCACAAAACCATTCGTATTAAATTCAGACCTTAAAAAACTGCGTTTAGGAAAATGGGTAGAACAATTTGTGGCCTTTCAAATGCAACAAGATTCAGAGGTCATCGTCCTTGAAGAAAACCTTCAAATTAAAAACAATAAAATCACCATTGGAGAATTAGATGTGCTACTGCAAAAAAATCAGCAAACAATTCATCTTGAAATTGTCTATAAATTTTACTTGTATGATACTGCCGAAAATTACATTAATCCATTAGATTATTGGATTGGTCCGAACAGAAGTGACAGTTTGATCCAAAAATTAAATAAGCTGAAAGAAAAGCAGTTACCACTACTCTATCACCCTAAAACTTCAGAGGCCTTAAAGCATCATAACATTGATTTAAATTCTGTAAAGCAACAGGTTTATTTTAAGGCACAGTTATTTCTGCCCTTTGATATGCAAGCCATAGATATTGCCCCACTTAATTCAAAATGTATTGAAGGATTTTATTTAAATTTTGAAAACATTCGTGTTTTAGAAGATCATCAGTTTTATATACCTCAAAAACTTGAATGGCTCAGCATTCCAAAACACGATGTTCTTTGGTTGTCTTTTGAAGATGCAGCTCCTGAAATTCAAAAACAAATAGAAAATGAGCGCTCTCCGTTATGCTGGATAAAATACGACAATCTAAACATTGAAAAATGTTTTATAACTTGGTGGTAATGGCGCATAGTTATTACAAAATATACAAACCTTACGGTTATTTAAGTCAGTTTGTAAACCATCAGAATAAACGAAAGAATAAGAAATTATTGAGCGAAATTTATGAGCTCTTTGATGGCATGATGGCTGTTGGACGATTAGATGAGAAATCTGAAGGTTTATTGTTATTAACCACCGACGGGAAATTTAGTCATAGCATTACAAGTTTTCCTATTGAGAAAGAGTATCATGTTATGGTGGATGGAATTATTAACCAAGAATACATTTCAGTATTAGAGAAGGGCGTCGTAATTTCTGTAGCTGGAAAAGCATACACCACAAAACCTTGTAAAGCTAGAATTTTAGAGGACATTTCGCATATCATTCCGCGCTTTGTTAGGGCTGAAAAACACGGCCCAACGTCCTGGCTATCTATTACTATTACTGAAGGTAAATTTAGACAAGTTCGAAAAATGACAGCTAAAATTGGATTTCCAACATTGCGGTTGGTAAGAGTAAGAATAGGTGATTACACTTTAGATACTATGAAACCTTCAGAAATCGCATCAATTAATTATTAGAGGCGGTATCGTCTTTTTGTTGGTCAGGTGTTTTTTCTTTAATAACCACTTTTTCATTATTAAAGATTATGGTAGCCTTAACTCCTGTAAGTAAGTTCCATTCTTTGGCAGATATTAACGCGCCTTTATCGTCATAGACTATAAATTCAGCCGTATTGGGTCCAGAATCACCTTGGTTTAAAGCAATGATATCAACGGTATTTTTACCTTCATCTAAAGTAACTTCAACCCTGCGATACTCGTTTGTAAGCAACAAGTTAGCTTTTACAATATAACCGTTTAACATAATCTGAACACGGTCGCCATCAGCATATTCGTGATCTCTACATACAATATTTACAAACTTGGTATCGACATTATGTTCACCTAAAAACTGATCGGACATAGTTCTAATAATGCCTCCTTTTTGTGCTTGCTTGTTCCAGCGCTTCTCAAAAATTTCACTCGGACTTTTTAAACCATCATCATCAATCATAGAAAAGGGCGTTTCCGATTCTTTAAACACAAATTTCTTTTCACTGTTTTCAGTATCACCGCTAGTTTTCTCTGCTTCCTTTTTAAATATAGGTGCTACTTTAACTTTAATGAGTGCCGAATCTTTTTCTTTTTCAGAAACTTCAGCAGGAATGCGAATTGATTTCTTATCCTTATCTTTCACTTGGGCGAAAACCATAGAGCTAACCGCCAAGCTGAATAAAAAACAAAGGGTTATAACGATTTTCACTTTGATAAAATTAGTTGTTTATGATCAATGTTAAATTACAAAAACTATACCCATTTCAAAATAAACCCATAAAAAGGTAAATCCTGACAAAAAAAAGTTAAAACTTGCCGTTAAAGCTAATTCTTAATCGTCTATTGTATTCCTCAAAAAGCCAGTCTTTATAATTTTGAGTACTGTTCATAATACAATAGCAATATTGTTTTACTCTGTAAGCAATTTCATCTTGAAGCACTTTAATCAATTCTCTTGCAGCATAAACATCTTCGCTATTTTCAATGCAAATTTGAGAATGTTGAGCGATAGAACGCTCAATAACTTTAAAAGATTTTTTACCAGAGTTAATGACGTCTTGATACTCCGCTTTTACATCAAAATCTAAGGATTCAGATTTTCTAAATTTTGTCTTTAGAGCATCGGGCATGGTATACACAAAGTCGCGCTCTAAAAGTTCATCTTCAACAATATTATCTAAATAGAAATCTGGATATTTAAAAATATGCTGCCAATCTACAGGTTGACTCCACGGTCCAAATCGGGCGACATTGTTCCCTAAATCTATTACCTGAAACGTATTGCGATCTTTATAAATACGACTTCCACGACCAATCATCTGAAAGTATAAGGTTAAAGACCGCGTGGCTCTATTGAGAATAATGGATTCAACAGAGGGCTCATCAAACCCCGTGGTGAGAATACTTACGGATGATAAAACGGCATTTTCTGTATTTTTAAACCATTTTAAAATATCTTTTCGGTCTTGTTTATTTGCTGTATTGTCTAAATGCCTGACGTTGTAGCCTGCTTTTTTAAACGTATAGTACACTTCTTTAGAGGTATAAATACCATTATTGAAAATGAGTGTTTTTTTTCCTTTTGATAATTCCTCATAAACCGTGAGCAATTTACTTTGCATGAGACTATTGGTGTATAGTGCCTCAGAAGATTTTACGGTATAATCTCCATTAATCCCAATTTTAAGAGATGTCAAACCAACATCGTAATGATGAAATTCAGCATTAGCTAAAAATCCATTTTTTATGAGCGTAGAAATATCATCACCAACGATAAGTTTTTTGTAATTATCCTTCATGGGTAGCTTTATATTGCTACTGAGCGGTGTGGCGGTTACACCGAGAATAAAACACTGCTCGAAAAATTTAAACAATTTTCTAAAGGAATTATAATGCGCTTCATCAATGATAACTAAGCCTACATTATTCAATTCAAAATCCTTGTCAGACAATCGGTTGTTCAGCGTCTCCACCATGGCCACAAAACATTTGTACTCGTCTTGATCTGGCATGGTTTTAACCTTGCTATTAATCACCTTATTCTTCACATTAAAACCGCTAAGCACATTTGAGGTTTGCTTACAAAGTTCTATTCTATGGGTAAGAATAACTACTTTTTTATTGTGTTGCTCTATGTAGCGTCGCACAATTTCAGAAAAAATCACGGTCTTTCCGCCACCAGTTGGTAATTGATAGAGCAGATTAAAGTCATTAGATTCGGCTCGCATGACGTCAAAAATGCGATTGAGATCTTTGATTTGATAATCATAGAGTCGTTTCTCTGAGGCATTTTTTTTAAGCGTATCTGTAGACATTCAATTTTTCCTAAACCATTAATTTTGCAAAAATAACACATTGTAAAGGTTAATAAGGTGCATTGTTAAAAACATTTAAGAAGATTGGTATGCTTTTGTGTTTTGTAAAATAGTAAGCCTGACCTATTTAAAGAGGCGTTCAATAAAACGAATGACTATAAAATTGAACACCTCTCAACACGTTAGTATAGACGCTACTTAAGCCTTTTAGGCCGTCAAAATGTGTAAAGTTATTTGAAGGATTTATGCTACTGAATTGACATATTCTAAAAAGTGTAGTTATTCATCGAAATATATACCGCAAGTACCTATATATCATAATTTTAACTTATATTTGATTTGAGACTTAACCTAAATCTTACCTACTTATGAAAAAAATTATGACATTCTGTGTTATTTGTGTCTGCGCCATTTTAGCGCTAAATGCGCAAAACAACAACGCTGCAGCCACCATTCACACGTATGAAAAAACGGATGGTCCAGACAAAAATCCTTTAAAAGGTTGGAATTCGGGATGGTGGAATGACTACGATCATGCCTCTGTTGGCTTTCAATATTTATCATGGAAAAACTTTGAGCCTACAAATGGTAATTTTGATTTTAACGCCGTGGAAAATGTTTTATCCAGACCTGGTTCTATTGGAAGACATTTTATTTTAAGACTTTATATAGACTGGCATGGTGATACTGCAATTTCACAAGCCGGACCTAGTTGGTTATACGATGATTACAACGTGGCGCGACTACAAAGTGCTAATGGTCGTTATCTCACAGACTTTAATAACGCCGATTTAATTACACAAGCCACAGAGGCTGTTGAAGCACTGGCAAATCATTATGATAATGACCCCCGGGTTTACGCCATTCAAATAGGTATCTTAGGCTATTGGGGAGAATGGCATGTTTCTGGTTTTGGGGATACCTATGAGATCAATACCAATACAAAAAATCAAATACTCAATGCGTATAAAACTAATTTTTCAAGAGCAAAACTCATGGGACGTTATCCTTGGCACGAACCCTTAGCCTCTACCGGCGGTATTGGATTCCATAACGATTTTTTTGGTCCAAATAATCATAGTGATGAGTTTGATGACAGTATTTTTTTTAATAACAAATGGTTAGAAGGACCTATAGGTGGTGAACTACCACCGGGACTCTCACAGTCAGATTTCGATCTTATGTATGGCACAGCAAGAGGTATTAACATGATTGAACGCGGTCATTATTCTACCATGCAGGGAAGTAGTCCTTGCATTAACAGTCCAAATAGTGCGAATTGCGATGGTTTTATGGCAATGCACCGAAAAATGGGGTATAATTTCCAGATTGATTCGGCTGTGTTTCCAAATCAGATAACGCAATACGAAAATCTTAATGTTGATTTAAATATCGAAAACGTTGGTGTTGCCGCTCTGTATTACGATTGGGATATTCAGTATGCCCTTTTAGATGATAATAATGTGCCCGTTAAAATCATAGATGTTTTATATGACTTAACCTCTATTATGCCAGATGACACTATCTACACTATCCCTATGACCATCCCTGTAGATGATTTACAAATGCAAAATTACAAATTGGGGGCTAGAATGCTTCAACCTGGCGCGTCTGATGCAAAAACTGAAGCTTGGGGGTTAGATGCAAGAAATGTCTACATTCAGTTTTCAAATAACATTCCTATTATTGAAGGCTCATGGAATAGTAATAACGCCCTAATTGGCGGCTGGTCTGTGTTAGGATCTGTTGATGTTAACGATGGTACACTTAGCACGAATGACGAATTGTTGAGCACAGCGATAAGCGTATTTCCTAATCCAGTAAAAAATCAGTTAAAGATTAGTAACAATACAAACGTGCCGCTGCAAGACCTTAAAATCTTTGACGTTTCGGGTCGTTTAATAAAGTCTTTAGATTCAAAAATCACAGATCGCGAAGCAATATTTAATATTGACCATTTATCTTCAGGGCTTTATATTGTTGTGATTAATTCCGATCGTGGTAAAATAACTAAGAGATTTGTAAAAAATTAAGTAAAGACTTGTATTAACTTGATGATGCGCGGTGGACTCTAAATATTCACCGCGCTTGCGTTTTAGGAAGTTCGGAAAATTTAAAAATGAAAAAATTGTTTTAACAAAAACCTTATTTTTTAAACTCAAAAATTACTAAAATGTTCTCAAACGTATGGCCTCTTTAATTTTTTTCGCAATATTCAATGGTTACTTTCTTTCTGCCCCATTCCTTTGCTCTATTTACATCCGCGCCCATGTAAATATCTATACGTTTTCTATAACGTCTATTCATTTTGTCTTTTACTAAGAATACTCCGTCCAAACCAGCAATCTTAAGTTCTGTATTATGCACTAAACCCATACCGAGCAAATCTCTAGAAACAGCAATATAGTTGAGTCCTGGTTTTAAACTATCGCCAAAAGCCGTGATATGCGGGTTAGAATTGGTTTGATACGCTAAAGAATTATACGCCGTAGCGGTAACTTCTAATGTTTTTGAGACACAATCTTTATTACCATTGCAATTTAAAAGGCAGGTTAACACAATGATTAAGATAAACATAGACTTCTTCATAAGTATAAAGATACTTATAAAAGTTAAAATATGTTAAATAGCTACTTTGTTATACCAAGTACTGTAACAAAGTTTAGTTTTGCTCGTCTTCTTTATATAACAATCAATTAAATATATAGTATCATGAGAACTTTAAACAACAACCAATTATCAAGTACAACTACAGAAACGAAAACTTATACATGGAATAGCAAAAGACGTTACCGATAGAAATCAAACCAATATCAATCATAAAAATCGAACACTTATGAAAACCTTATCTAAAATTATCGATACCTCTAACAGCTT
>CAYMDB010000069.1:0-10870 GCA_964388865.1 uncultured Flavobacteriaceae bacterium | reverse complement strand
ACGAACTCTGTGTCTATACCAGGACCAATCTCATAATTTGGATTATTGTCTGCATAGATTTGACCAGCGGTTGTTAATGTGATGTTTTCTTCGTCAAATAATGCCGAAGTATATAGCGGTGTATCTCTTCCGTCAAACCAAGCATATCTAAAAACCCAATCAATATCGTCTAAAGCCACGAGTGCCTCTTGCATAAAGGTTGCTACTTGTTCTTGAGAATATCTATTAGCTTCGGGTGATGTTGCATTCCAATCTGCAACGGCAAATTCTGTAATCCAAATTGGTCGACCATAAGCTTCATAAGTTTGTTTTAATTTGCTTATAAAGGCCAATACGTTGTCGCTACCGTAATGATGCACAGCCACATAATCTACCTGTAAATTAAGCTCATCCGCGCGTTGCATAAATTCTTGCATCCATGCATTATTTGGGTTAACTGTTGCGGGTGAGACTAAAGGTAAACCTATTTGCTCTAGACTAGGCCACAAAGCAATAGCTTGGTCTACCGACATATTGGCTTGTTGTGATCCATCTGGTTCGTTAAATCCTAAGACATATTTTGCCTTATTTTCATTTTTAAGTTGAATGATGCGATCTATGTTTTCTTGGTTTACAGAACCGGCACCCCAAAACATGGGTACAAATTCTACATTATCAGGTATTTCTTCTCTCAAGGTATTTCCCCAACTGTACATCCAGTGGCCCCCAAGATCACTTGTTCTATGAGACCATCTCTGGGCATTATTGGTAAAGGCTACACCTTTTTTGTTTACAACCTTTTCGGTTGAATAATTCGCTTCCAGTTCTTCAAATTCGCCAATAACATTTTTTTCACAACTTGTGATTAATGCTAGGCCTATTAAAATTAAAATGTATTTTTTCATAATCGTTTTTTTTTATAATTATTGCCAATCAGGGTGTTGTACTAAATTAGGGTTGACATCTATCTCTGATTGCGGGATAGGGAATACTTCAGATCGTCCACCTAAATACTGAGGATTATAGGGACCTACTGGATCTGAAATTGCTCTCTGAAAAGCTTCCTCTACTGTTCCCCAGCGTTTTAAATCCATAAAGCGCAAACCCTCTAAGGCGAGTTCAACTCTTCGCTCATGTCTTACAATTTCGATCATTTGAGTTTGATTTACAGCGCCTTCAACATCTTCTACACTTGGCATATTTACTCTTGCTCTCACTTGATTTACTAATGAAGCAGCACCACCGAGATCTCCTGTTTCTGCCATGGCTTCAGCACGCATTAATAGCACATCAGCATAGCGAATGACATAAAAATCTTGTGAGCCTTCGGCAAACTCGCTGTTACCTTCTGCATCAGGACCTCGTCTAATATATTTTCGCATTCCGTAGGTTGTTGGTCCATTTCCTGGAAATAGTTTTACGGGATCGTCAAAAAATTGATCGTTTTTAAAATATATAGTCGCCAAGGCTCTAGGATCTCTGTTTTCTCTTTGATCTGCTGGGTTAAATAAAGGTGAACTGGTAATAGGTAGACCATCAGTGCAATAATAATCATTTGCTAAATTAGGCATTGGTCTTTGGTCTACTTTTGGTGTCCCTGCAAAAGTTGCGGAGAAGTTTTCACCACTGTTAGATTCGTCGCCTCGTAAAAAGCGGACAGAAAACACAATTTCATTAGACTCTTCACTAGCTGGATTAAATAAATCACCATAATTTGGGTGTAATGAATAGCCTAGCCCTAACAATTGCTCAGTAAGATTGAGCACGCCAAACTCCCCGTTATATTGATGATTGTAAAGTTGAACACGTGCAAATAAACCGAGTGCAGCACCTTTGGTAGCGTAACCATATAAGTCTCCAGGATGAGTTACTGGGAGATATTGAACAGCCAGTTTTAAATCTTCAGTAATTTGATTGGTGATCTCAACATAGCTGTTTTTAGGTACATAAGCCTCTTCAAGAGTTTGAGGTTCTAATATTAGCGGTGCGTCTTCAAAATAGACGGCTAAATTGAAATAGAATAAGCTTCTTAAAAAATAAGCTTGTCCTAAAATTTCATTTTTAGTTTCGGCATCTACAAGAGTCTCAGAAATTTCACCCACATTCCTAATGAGTAAATTTACACGGGCGATGCCACGATACAAATCGTTCCAAATAGCACCGGTTGGTCCACTCGTTGGGTTTAGTGTACCTTCCATAAAAATGCCTGGCCCTTCCCATTTGAATTGGTTAAATGCATTGTCGCCTATATTGTCAAAACCAGGAAACCCTTGCCAGCCATTGAGATTACCACCGTACATAGATTTCGATTGTAGTGAAGCATATACTCCATTAAGGGCTAAAAATGCATCCGATTCACTTTGCCAAAAATTACCCTCAGCAATTTGAGTTAGGGATGCGCGCTCAACAAAGTCATCATTACAACCAAGTAATAAAAAACTTAAGCAAAAGACTTTAATTATATTTTTCATAGCATTATAATATTAAATTTACTCCAAATGTTATTGTTTTGTACAAAGGGGGGTTTCTATTGCTCTGACTCCCAATAGCACCCTCTGGATCAAAATTTTCCAACCCAGTAAACGTTAATAAGTTTTGAGCGCCAAAGAAAATTCTTAATTTGTCTATCCCAGTTTCTTTTAAAGCATCCTTAGGAAGTGAGTAGCCAATTTCAATATTTTTAAGTCGCAAGTAAGAAGCGTCTTGTACATAGAAAGAAGATACTACGGTATTGTTTTGACCACCGACTCTAGGCAGACTTGCGCTCGGATTTTCTGGTGTCCATCGGTCGAGCCAGTAATCTAAAACATTACTTCTGTCATCAGACATGGGAAGATTCCCGTTGCCCATTAGTAGGCGGTCAACACCATATACTCCTTGAAACAAAAGATTGAGATCGAAATTCTTATATTCAAATGAGCCGTTAAAATTAACCAATAGGTCAGGATTTGGATTCCCTATGATGGTTCTATCGTCTTCATCTACGACACCGTCAGGCAGCCCTTCTGGTCCCGAAATATCAGCATATCTTATGTCACCAGGTCCTGTGGTATTATTGCCAAATTGTGTTGGTGAATTGGCTATTTCTTCTAAGTTTTGAAAGATTCCTATAGCTTCATAACCGTAATAAGCTCTAAACGGTTCACCGATTCTTATGATATTCTGATTCGTAATGGTTTCTTCTCCGCCATCGCCTAAACCGGTCACTTCATTTGAAAGGAATTTGGTTAAGTTACCCCCAACACTAAATCTAGCATCTCCGATGTTTGCTCTGTAGTTTACCAATAATTCAAGGCCTTCGTTAACCATGGATGCGGCATTTCTAGCTTCTAAATTGGAAACACCCAAGGTATTTGGAATTGGGAAGTTGGTATATAAAAGGTCTGAATTGTCCTTTTTAAAGTATCCTGCTTCTAGTTGCAGCTTGTTATTAAACATAGCCATTTCCAGTCCGAGGTCTAATTGCCCTGTCTCTTCCCATCGCGCAAAGGGATTTGCGAGGCTAGTTAAAGCAACACCACCAACAATGGTATCATCACCTAATACATAGTCTAAACTAGGATTATAAGTTTGCTCATAGATGTATCTACCGATTCTGTCATTTCCAATGATACCATAACCTGCCCTTAGTTTTAGGTTGTTTAACCAATTGATGTCTTGCATAAATTCTTCCTCTGAAACACGCCATCCTAAAGATGCTGACGGAAAAGTACCATAAAGGTAGTCTGAACCAAACTTGGAAGAACCATCATACCGCAAATTGAATTCGGCTAAATATCTATCATCATAATTGTAATTTATACGTGCAAAGATGGATTGAGTTACTTCTTCAAAGGCACCACCTGATACCGCTGGGTCAACAACGCCGCCACCATTAAATTCTTCGATGTTATCTGTTGGGAATCCGCTGAGCTGGCCTCGGAAATTATCTCCGCGGTTGTATAAAATTGAATGACCTACCAAAGCTCCAAAAGTGTGAACGTCATTAAAAGTTCTTGAATACCTCAATATATTTTCATTGAGCAAGGTGTAATCAAAGTTAGTTGCATTGACCAGTTGGTTTAATTCAGACCCAAGTACAAAATTACCATCAAAATCGTTTAACTCAAAGGTTGGTGAAAAATCAGAGACGCTAGCGTAAACAATATTAGCACTACCACTTGTTTCAAATGTGAAATCTTTTGAGAGTTTAAAGCTTAGGCCAATACGTTGGCTTAAATTGATATTATCGCTAATATAGTTTCCAAAAAAACCGCGTCTTAGTGGATTTTGTGTTAAAAATGAAGGGTTATCATTATACCAAGCGCCGTCAACTATACCGTATTCTCCGTTACTGTAAAATAATGGAATGGTTGGTGCCGTTCTTTGTAATGAGAAGATAATACCATTGTCACCATCAAAGGCACTTTGCCCCCCAGTTGGCCCCTCTATTCGTCGCCAGAAAGAGTTGGTAACACTGCTTAACGTTAACCAATCTTTTAATTTTGAGTTTATATTAAAGCTAACATTATAGCGTTGATTTTTAAACTTACTTTTAATAATAGCATCTTGGTCTAAAAACCCTAGAGATATTCTATAGGTTGTTTTATCATTTCCACCAGACATGGCAAGATTGTGATTTGCGATTGGAGCAGAAGTCAAAATTTCATCTACCCAATTGGTATTGGCAAACTGATCTGGTAGCGAACCGTTTGCTATTGCAGTAATTTGCTCATCCGTGTAGCGCGGATTAAAACCAACACCATCTTCATTCCTAAATTTTTCATTCATTAAAGTTGCGTAGTCTAAAGACCCTAAGAATTTTGGTTTTACCGTGGCTTCTTGCATTCCGTAGAAACTATTGTAGCTCACTTCAAATTTATCGGCTTTACCTTTTCGCGTTGTAACAATAACAACACCGTTTGCACCACGGGCCCCATAAATGGCAAGAGAAGAGGCGTCTTTTAATACACTGATGCTTTCAATATCAGAAGGCGCTAAACTGTTAAAGGCATTTAAGTTGTTGTACTGAATATTATCTATAACAATAAGTGGTGTAGACCCGCCGAAGGTTCCTATTCCACGTATAACAATCGAAGATCCATCTGCACCGGGATTTCCCGATGTTTGTGTTAACTGCACACCTGAAAAACGTCCATAGAGGAGTTGACCAGAATTGGTGACAGGCTGATTTACTTCATCTTTAAACGTTACGGTCTGCACGGCGCCTGTAACATTGACGCGCTTTTGAGTGCCATAACCCACAACAACCACCTCATCTAAGGTTGCAGCATCATCCTTCAGGATTATGTTGTAATTGGTTTTGTCTCCTATCGTAATTCTTTCGGTAACAAAGCCAACGTATGAAATTAGTAATACATCACCTTTAGAGGCTGAAATACTAAATTTACCATCGAAATCAGTAGATTGCCCTTTACTGGTATTTTCAACAAGAACTGTGGCTCCAGGTAAGGGGAGACCAGTAGAATCTGTTATAGTTCCTGTTATTGTGGTTTGAGAAAAAGCTAGTTGTCCAGTGGACATTAAAAGCAGTAAATAAAAAACAAATGCTTTCATAGGTTAGTTAGTCAAATTAGTTATTTGGTACGCACAAAACGCCCTTTACAAAGATGACTATATTTCACAAAGTGTGGTAGGTGAAATCAATCAATGAGGGGTTTAAATCATTCAAATGCCTATAAATAGTGGATTTTTAGCCTTTAATTAGCGCTTTGTATTTTGAAGGAAGACATTCAAATTGTTTTTTAAATGAGGTTTTAAAATACTTGTAGTCGTTAAAACCAACTTCATAAGCGATTTGATTTAGGTTTAAATCTGAAGACAGAATAAGATAAGCTGCCTTCTTCAATCTAACCGATCTAATAAAGGCGGTTAATGAGAGTCCGGTTAAGGATTTTATTTTTCTATACAAGGTAGACTGACTCATATGTAATTCGTCTACCATAGTTTCAATACCAAAAGACGGATTCTCTAAATTATTTTCCACCAATAAAATAGCTTTATGAATAAAGGCATTTTCGGTGTCTGAATCATCTTCTAGGGCTGCATTGGTAGGTTCAAAACGCACTTTGTTTAAAAGATGTGCTCTCATTTTGTCTCTATTTTCTAGCAGACTAGATATTCTTGCTTGGACTACATTAGCATTAAAAGGTTTTGTAATATAATCATCTGCGCCAGTTTTAAGTCCTTCAATTTCATAAACTGTAGACGTCCTCGCAGTGAGTAATATTATAGGAATGTGAGAGGTTGTGATCTGCGATTTTAATTCTTTACACAAGGAAATACCATCTTTACCGGGCATCATCACATCACTTATAATGAGGTCTGGAATTTCAGCAGAGGCTTTTTCAAAACCTAAATCTCCGTTATTTGCCTGTATGACTGAATAATCATCAGAGAGGATATCCTTTAAATAGCTTAGAATATCTAAGTTATCATCAATTATAAGAATGGAATGTTCCTTGGCTTTGATATTAAAATTATCAATAACTTTTACCTCTTCAAGGTTATAAGCCTTTATATTATCTGTTGTTATGAAACTGGTATTCATTTCAGATTTATACAAATTTGGATCTAAGGATAATTTGACTGTAAATTTTGTACCGATATTTGTTTTGCTATCCACCTCTATACTGCCGTGGTGTAAATCAATTATTTTTTTTGAAAAGGAAAGTCCTATGCCACTACCTATTAATCGTGCTGTATTACCGGATTTAATTTGAAAGAAACGGTCGAATATTTTGTCCATATCTTCAGACTTCATACCAATACCAGTATCTTTAATGGTAATGATGCAAAACTCTGAATTTTGATCTACTTTCATTACAATTTTTCCGTCTTTGTGAGTGTATTTGATAGCATTAGATAGTAGGTTACACAATACAATCTCCATTTTATTTCGGTCAAAAGGGAAGGCAATTTCGTCTTTAGCAGCCTTAAATTTATAGCTAATGCCTTTTGATCTAGCAGCCTCTTTAAAGTAGAGGTGAACTTCTTGAGAAAACCTTACAAAGTTACCCTGTGAAACCTCTAATCGCAATAGTCCGTGATCGGCTTTTCTGTAATCTAATAATTGATTGATAAGGTTTAATAGTCGGCTCGTATTCTTATCAATATAACTGAGATTCTTATAAGCTTTTTGTGGTAAATTTTTGCTTTCTAAGAGTTCCTTAAGCGGACTTATTATTAACGTGAGTGGTGTTCTAAATTCATGAGAGATATTAGTGAAGAAATTTAATTTGGCTTCGGTTAATTCTATTTCTTTTTCTTTGTCAATTCTAGCAATTTCCAAACTATTTTTAAGTTTTAACTTATAATTATTTGATCGTACAAAATAGACGACAAGACCTAAAACCAAGAAAGCGTAGATGAAAATTGCCAATGTGCTTGTCCAAGGCGAGCCTAATAGAGTAATCTCCAATGAATTTGGCGGACTCCAATTTTGGTTGTCGCGAGATGCTTCAACCTTCAGGACATAATTTCCAGGTGAAAGTCCTGCAAAATTAATTTCATTTCGGTCTTGTAAATCAATCCATTGGTTTTGGTAGCCTTCTAAATAATATCTATATTTTATATTGAGTGTCCCGAGGAAGTCATTAGCGACAAAACTGGTGGAAAAGAAATTTTTGTCATAACTTAAGGTTATTTTCTCGGCATAATTAAAATTTTTATCTAAAATGGAATTTGCCGACTGGTATTCTACAATTTCGTTATTAACCCGGAGCGTTGTGAAAATAATTTCAGGTGTTACATTAAAATTTTTAATGGATTCTGGATTAAAAAAAGTAACATTGTCAATACCTCCAAAATAGATAAGTTCGTTTTTGAAGTTGTGAAAACTTTTGTTGTTGAACGATGTAGAGCGCACACCGTTAATGTCTCCGTAGCTAATAATACTTTTATTGCTGTCATAATACGTCACAATTTCTGTATGCGTGCTAATCCATAAGTTAGACTGATTATCAAAGGTTATAGCGCATATAAAATCGCTGTTAAGACCGTTTTTTTTAGTGATAATTTCTTCAGTGATTAACTTTTTGTTAGAGTATTTGAGTTTAATTAATCCATTAGGCGTTGCTAACCATAGATGGTTGTTTTTTAATTCTATGGCATTTATAATTACGCTGGGTAACTTAGCTTCTAAAAGCTTGGATTGGTGAATAAAGGCTTTTTTTTGATGATCAAAGACATGTAAGCCATTGTAAGTACCTATCCAAATTGTATTATTTTCGTCTTTTTTTATAGAGGTAATACGGTTGCTTTCAATTTTTTGAGCACCTTTAAGTCCCTCAGAATACATATTGTAAGCCTCTTCGTTGCCAAACTCACTTAAGGAAACCACAGCTAATCCCAATTGCTGAGATCCAATATACAAGGTGTCATTGTCAATGAGAAATGAAGTAATTTTATTAAGCTTTATTTCCGAATTAAAGATGATTTTATTACTTAAAAGATCAAATATATGGAAGCCATATTGAGTGCCTATATAGAGCTTCTGCTTGTAGTGGTACAATTCATTTATTTTAATTTTACCAATGTCTTCTACTAAAGATAAGTTTGAAAAGTCCTTGCCATAATAGAGTCCATTGAAAGTGCCTACAAAAATGTTCTCATCGTTTTTATAAATGCTTGTGCAGTTTAAATTACTTTTTAAATCAGTATTTGTTATCAATTTATCGGCATTCTGAAATCCATTACCTTCCAATAATTTCACAATACCGCCATTTGCTGTGGCCAGCCACACCACATTATTTTTATCTTGATGGATATTTAAAATAGTATTATAATTTCCACTTATTTTTTCTGAATTCCTGGCGATTAAATCGATTTTACTAAACTTAGTAAGCGTTTCATTACTTCTAAAAATTCCTTTTCCCCAAGTACCAATCCAAATACGATTATTATTGTCAAGCGAAAGTTTCTTTGAAAAATTACTTTCTACATTAGTTTCGAGTTCCTCAATTAAAGACGTTGCATAATTATAATTTAAGAGTTTTGTGGTTTTACCTGCGGTCGCTATCCATAATTTATTACGATTCACATCTGACAATAGGTCGGTGATTTGCCCCGGGATGTTAAAGGTATTAAGTCTTTCAAAAGAAGAATTATACGCGCCTAATCTATTGCCACTACTAAACCACATTGTGTCGTTAAAATCCCTGATAATGGCATAAATGGCATTGTTTGCAGGGTAATGCTGAAGCAATTTGTCGTTTTTAAAATCAATAACAAAAACACCATTGGCCCAAGTGCCTATCCATATGTTTCCATTGAGGTCTTGGGCTAAAGCTGTAATTCTTAAATCACCATCGTTGTCGAGATCTATTAAGTGGTTAAAGCTTTTAATTTCATTCTGTTTAATATCTAAATAAGACAACCCCCCACTTTTGGTTCCAATCCAAAGATTTGATACCTCGTCCATAAAAAGGACTTCGATATTTTCATTTAACAGTGCTTTGTATTCGTCACTAGGTTTAATATATTCAAAATCGTAACCATTAAATTTTGTAATACCGTTTTCGGTTCCAATCCATTTCATGTTTAGATCATCACTTACAATACTAGAGGCATAATTGTGTGATAAACCTTCTTTTGTTGTGATAAAATCAATGACATAGTTCACGTCATTTTCTTGACAAAAAAGTGATAATGATAAAAGAAATTCGAAAATGAGTAATACCCTTTTCATCATAGGAATATGTATTTTATTTAAATTCTCAGAAATGATAATTTGCTCAGACCAATTAAAATTCTACTCAGTTCAGTGGCGCGTTGCACTTTGTAATATATAAGATAATTGCATAAAAGTATAAAATTCATTCTATTAATTTGACATAAGAAAACCGTGTTAACCTTGATTTGCTTAGGTTCAGGGCTTTAATTTTGATAACTGACCTATTATTGATATAGTTTGAACATATTGTACCCATGGACTCGTTTTACTTGTCTTAGTTTTGGGTGAAAGCAATAAATCATTTTCAACCCTTACGTTCAATGAAAATTCAAATCCTTATAATTTCTTTATTTTTTGGGAATGTTTATAGCTGTAACTCCCAACAAAACGATAGAGAGGATGAAAGCTCACCTAATGTCATTGTCATACTTGTAGATGATTTGGGCTATGCTGATGTAGGTTTTAATGACTGCAAAGATATAGCCACACCAAACATTGACGAGATAGCGCATGAAGGGGTTGTTTTTACCAATGCATATGTGACGTATCCTGTTTGTGGTCCAAGTAGAGCGGGCCTAATTACAGGGCGTTACCAAGATCGATTTGGCTTTAGTAGAAACCCATTGTTTGCGCCAAATGATGCTAACATGGGTGTTCCTAAAACGGAAGAAACGCTGTCTGAAGCCATGCAAAAAGCAGATTATAAAACAATAGCTATAGGAAAATGGCATTTAGGAGCTCACAAATCGCTTCGCCCACTCGAAAGAGGATTTGATGATTTTTTCGGATTTTTAAGCGGTGGCCATAGTTATTTTCCTGAGCTCTGGACTTTAAAAGATGAATATGCGGTTAAGTCACAGTTTGATGCTTACCACACCAAATTACTGCGAAACGAAGAACGCATAGAGGAAGACGAGTATCTTACCGATGCCTTGTCTCGTGAGGCTGTTGGTTACATCGAAAAATATAAAGAAGAACCTTTTTTTATGTATCTCGCCTACAATGCTCCACACAGCCCTTTACAAGCTACACAAAAATACTTAGACCGATACAGCCATATTGAAGACGAAAAGCGCCGAACCTATGCTGCCATGGTGAGTGCTGTAGATGACGGTGTTGGTATCATACTCAAAAAATTAGAGGAACTAGTTAGATACAAAAGTGCAGAAATGAATTGCCTTATTTGCGGTTTTAATGAGATGAGTAATGTGGTTACAT
>CAYMDB010000068.1:0-10911 GCA_964388865.1 uncultured Flavobacteriaceae bacterium | reverse complement strand
GCTATTTGATCTAACACTTGCGGCAGTACCTGCAATGCGGCGTCAACCGGAATTGCTAAAACAACCACCTCAGCCCGATCTAAATCTTCTATTTTAGCAGCTTTATCAATCACACCAAGTTGACCTGCCTCCTCAAGATGAGCTTCATTGGTATCCACACCATAGACGATACATTCAGGATGCAACTTTTTTATATCTAGCGCAAAGCTTCCACCAATTAACCCAACTCCTATTATAAAAACGTTTTTCATCCTAATTGAATGTGTTTCGAACGCTTTCTTCCCAGAACACCATCCATATTCCAATTCGTATTTGTGCAGCTTACTATCATTAATTTGGTATTTATCGTATTCTGGCTATAGCCTCTTTAATGGTTTCCTCTGGTGCGCACAGAGAAAAGCGCACATAACCCCGTCCATTTTTTCCAAACACCGTCCCTGGTGTGATAAATATGAAATAGTCTTTTAAAACCATATCTGTAAAGGTTTCAGACTTTACGCGCTTTGGTAATTTTGCCCAAACAAACATACCAGAGGCGTGCTCATCATAGGTGCAATTGAGGCTGTCGGCGAGTTTCCAAATTAATTTTCGTCGTTCTTCGTAAACACTATTTAAACTTTGAAACCACATGTCTGAGGATTGTAAGGCCTCAATGGCTCCTTTTTGAATGCCGTAAAACATCCCCGAATCCATATTACTTTTTACCTTTAAAACCGCACTGAGATGCTCGTAGCTTCCCACTAAAGTTCCAACGCGCCAACCCGACATATTAAAGGTTTTACTCAGCGAATTGAGTTCCAAACAAATCTCCTTGGCATTTTTGTAGCGCATAATACTCAAGGGATTTTCATTGAGCACAAAACTGTAGGGGTTATCGTTTACAATAAGAATATGGTGCCGTATCCCAAAGGCAATAACGTCATCATAAAACTTATTATCGGCATTAGCACCTGTGGGCATATGCGGATAATTAATCCACATAATTTTAACCTTAGATAAATCTAAGCGCTCCAAAGCGACAAAATCGGGCAACCAATGCTGTTCTTCTTTTAAATCATAAAATAAAGGCTTCGCACCCAAAAGTTTGGTTACTGCGGCATAGGTGGGATAGCCGGGGTTTGGTATTAAGACTCTATCGCGCGAATTTAAAAAGGCCATAGAAATATGCATGATGCCCTCTTTACTGCCAAGCAAAGGCAATACTTCGGTTTGTCCGCTTAAACTCACTTTGTAATGCCGTTTATAAAAATTAGCAATTTCGTCTCTAAGCTCTGGTAACCCTTGGTAGCTCTGATATTTATGAGCACCTTCTTCCTCTAAACTCTCTTTTAAAAGCGCGGTGGCTTTCGTAGGAGGTTTTAAATCTGGACTCCCAATACCAAGGTTAATGATAGGTCTTCCTTGTGACTTTAAAAACGCAACCTCTCGCAACTTTTTAGAGAAGTAGTATTCCTTAACACTTTTTAAACGGTTGGCTGTTTTAATCATAATTTGGCATTTTTATATTCGCCGAGGACTCTAAAATTCTCTGCCATTAATTGCATGATAGCTTTTGCTTTAGTGTAGTCTTTAGCAGTCTCAAAGGTAACATCCACAAAAAAAGCATACTTCCAAGGAGTTTCAATTTTAGGTAAGGATTGTATTTTGGTAAGGTTCAGTTTACAATCGCTCATTACATTGAGTATAGTGGCTAAACTTCCGCGTTTGTGATCTAATTCAAATTTTAGTGAAGCTTTATTAAGGTCTATTTGGTCGGTGTCTAGCGCCTCTCGTTTTACAATAACAAAGCGTGTTTCATTGTGCTTAATGGTTTGAATACTCTCTGCCAATAAATCTAAACCGTATAAACACGATGCATTTTTACTCGCAATGGCGGCAATACCTTTCAGCGATTGTTCTGAAATTTGCTTGGCGACATCTGCTGTATCTTTAGCTTCTACCAGCTTAATATGCGGATAATCCTTAAAAAAAACTTTGCATTGCAATAAGGCCATAGGATGCGAGTGCACTTCAACAATATCTAATATCGATTGCCCTTTCAAGACCATTAAATGATGTTGAATATCTAAATAATACTCACCAACAATACTCAAATTATTGGTGTCTATAAGTGCGTAATTTGGTATAATTGAACCGGCAATAGAATTCTCTAAGGCCATTACAATCGTATCGGTGTGCCCATTTAGCAAATGGTCTACCGTGCTATCAAAAGTCATGCACTCCATAACTTCAGCATTGGTATTAAAATAATGCTGAACAACTTCGTGATGAAACGATCCCTTAATTCCTTGTATGGCTATTGGCTTTAACATCATAAAAAAAGTCCCGAATAAATCGAGACTTTAATAGATTATATTTTAAATAAAACATACTAAGCCTCGTTTCTTTCGCTAAAAAAGAAATAAAACCAGTTAAAATATGTTTTAGATGTGTTCATATTTGTATTTATGAGGCTAAAGTAATTATTATTTTTACAAATCAAAATTGTTGAAATAGTTTTTTAAAATTTCAACTATAGTTTTAAAGAATTAGCAATAATAGCAATACAATATTTTGAAATACTTATTTTTGACTAAATAACCTTGCACATGTCTATTGAAGTTCAAAACCTTACCAAACTTTACAAAAACCAGAAGGCGCTAAACGCTGTTTCTTTTAAGGTGAAAGATGCTGAAATCGTCGGCTTTTTGGGGCCGAACGGCGCTGGGAAATCCACCATGATGAAAATCTTAACCACCTATATTGAAGCGTCTGAAGGTGCGGCTTTTGTCAATGGTTTTAACGTAACCACCGATAAGAAAGAGGTACAACGCTGTGTGGGGTATTTGCCTGAGCACAATCCGCTATACACCGATTTATACGTAAAAGAATATCTAAATTTTAGTGCCAATGTGTATGGCACTCCTAAATCTAGAATAGAAACGGTTATTGACCTAACGGGTTTAAAACCTGAAGCGCATAAAAAAATCGCACAGCTTTCTAAAGGATACAGACAGCGTGTGGGTTTGGCCAATGCGCTGCTGCACAATCCTGATGTCTTAATTTTAGACGAACCTACAACAGGTTTAGACCCAAACCAATTAGTGGACATTAGAAATTTGATTAGAACCATAGGTAAAGAAAAAACCGTCTTTCTTTCAACACATATTATGCAAGAGGTTGAAGCCATGTGCGACCGCGTTATTATTATCAACCATGGCGAAATTGTTGCCGATAAATATTTAAAAGATTTAAGAGACGACGAAGCGCAAATTGTGGTTGTAGAATTCGACTATCGGGTTGAGGACACCTTTCTTTTAAAATTGCCAAAAGTGGTAGCTGTAAAAAACACACACGATTTTAGTTACGAAATTACCTTCGCTACAAAAAAAGATATGCGTTCTCATGTTTTTGATTTTGCGCATGATAATGAATTGAAAATTCTGCAACTGAATCAGAAAAACGCCAGCTTAGAGAGTTTATTTAGAGAATTAACGAGTCCTTCTTAGTCATCAAAGAGCGAAAAATAGTCGAAGTATCACTATTCAAAAAATAATTGTCCGGTATACAAAATAGCAACGTCGACTACTGGGGGTTGGTTTACCGAAATCACATCTCCTGTGCCTCTAATTTGACCCGTTAAGGTGGCTTGTGGATTAATGCGCATATCATTACTACTGCGATGACTCACGCTGACGTGTTGTGCAATGAGCTGTTCCCCTTCAAAACGACTCGATCCAGCAAAAAAACCAACCGATAGGTTGGTCACCGTACCTTGAATGTAAAAAAAGGACAGATTATTAGCGATAATATC
Organism: uncultured Flavobacteriaceae bacterium; assembly: GCA_964388865.1. GTDB lineage: Bacteria > Bacteroidota > Bacteroidia > Flavobacteriales > Flavobacteriaceae > Winogradskyella. The sequence goes on along the minus strand of CAYMDB010000068.1, from coordinate 7,118 downwards.
TAACTGTTCTGAAACCACCTGGAGTCTAAAATCGCCTATGGTAAATACACTTCCTCCGTTATAGTCTTCAGACAGTAAGCTTAGATTCTCGTAATTCAAAACGCCATCTGAAGAAATGTCGTATTGTGTAGACGACCTGATTTCTTTGAGGTTTGGCGCTTCCACATATATTTTGGTAATGCCGTAATCTCTAACAAAATTGCAGCTGTTGTAATCTGTAAGCACTAATTGGTCGCCTATAATTTCAACTGCCACATCATTCAGTAAATTTGCACCGGTTTCAATGGTTACGGCATAATTAGGGGCCTCTTTAATAATGAGTTCTATATCTCTATTAACGAGAATGCGCTCAAAACTCGACACCTCCACCGTCTGTTGAATGGTAGCACCTGCCGTTTGAAAACAATCGTTCGCATTTTCGCTATTGCAAGCAAAAACCACGAGCCCTAAAATGTATATCCATTTTCTCATAACCTTAGTCCAATTCCAAATTCTACAGTTTCCGCTTTCGCTCCATGCGATTTTAAGCTGATAGCTCCAAAAAGCCTAGAGCCAAAATAACGCTTCAAGCCGACCCTAATATAAGTTCGGCCTTCAAAATCAAAGGGATAATACACATAATAGCCCAATTGGGTTTCAAGCGACATTTTATTGATAAACAATTCATGACCCACAAACAACCCCACACGTTTATAATCTTCATTACCGCTAACATGTTCTTCAGGAAACGATACCGATTGGTAATAGATCAATTCTTTCAAAAATTTTGAAAAAAACACATCTGCCCCAAACTGAATAGCACTGATGTGACTTAAGCGTTTATCGGCATAGGCAGACAGCGTATAAAACGGAAATTGGCCGCTGCCTATAACATCACTCTCGTTAATACCCGATCTAAACGCTAAATTATAGTTTATCGGCTCCGTATATTTTTTTGAATCCGTACTGGTTTTGTATTCAAAATTGTCGTCCTCTAAGTTATAGTTTAAGCCAAGATTAAAAGCTATGGTGTTTACACTTGTATTTGGTGCTCTCACATTGGCGTTGGAATAATGAATAAAAGACAGACCCGCCTGTAAACCCAACCGATCAAAGAGATGTTCTTTTTTAAAGTTCAACATAAGGTATGTAGAACTCAGAATCTGCGAACCAAAAGCGACATTTTTAGGATTTTCAATTTTGTCGTAAGGATTGGTATTGTAAGCCAAACCTTGCGCCATACGAAGCATAATGTGGCGTTTAAAAAAATAAAAATTATAATGTGCATACAACCCATAATTTTTACCCAATACATCATTCTTTAAATCCTGATATATAAAAGAGGCCCCGTAATCTGGGTAGTTATAGCGTTGTTGCCAAGGCTCATTGCCGAAGGTTTTTTTATTGAAACTAAAAATAAAACCCTCGGGATGCCCGGTGATTAAATGAAGAATGGTGTTGTTGTGAAGTGCTATATTTCCTCCAAAATAATTGAGATCCACATAAGAGCCCTGTTGGTCCTCTTGTGCTGAAAGCCCAATAGAAAAAAACATAACAATTAAGCAAATAACATATCGCATCCTCGGAAATTGAGGCGTAAAAATAGTCAATAAATACAATTAGCAACTCAGGGAAGCCTTGAAGTTTTTACACAAAAAAAGTTGCGATTAGAGAGAGTGCTGTTAAGATCACAATTTGGACCGCAAATCTGAGTTCGGTCTTGTTATTTTTAAAGCGTTTCATGGTTCAATGGGGACTTATTATTTTGCTGCAAATATCATAATAATAAGTGATGTAAGTGTTAAATAAAAACAAATAAATAGTTATTGTTTTGGGATGCCTAAATAGATTTAAAAAAGGCATTTACGTTACAGTTATGCAAGTTCTAATTAAGTTTAAAAAGTGCAGGTGCCAAGGCAAACTTTAAATTCAAGCGTGATCCGAATCATTTCGAATTTTGCATATCTCAGTCTTTAAAAACGTTTGACGATTCCCTTTTAATTGTTTATGATGGAGGCCTCCTCAGAAACCCGAAGTATGCCAAGCCCATCCAGAGGTAATTCTATGAAGATACCCTTACCTCGCTCTGCACTTAAACAACACTTTAAATTTTTATTGAAGATGAATACCACATTCTCGGTTTTGTAAGGCTTTAATGGGATCAAAATAGTCCACATTTTTTGTCAAACCATGCGCTTCAACATAGGAATCTAAATCGGCATCACTCCAATAATAAAACGGACTCACTTTAAGAATACCGTTTTTACTATAGCTTAAAATATCTTTCTTGTTTCTATAGGCCGTTTGTCGCACGCGGATATTGGTAAACCAAACCTCTGGATTTTGTTCCTTCAAGGCACGTCTAAAGGGTTCTAATTTTACAACTTCTGAAAAAACATCATGGTGATTCGCCTCTATATTGGGAAGACCAATTGTTGCCTCTATGTCGTCCTTACTCATTAAAGACTGGTACTTACATATATTCAGTTTGTAAGTCTCAATTAAATGTGAAGCATGGGCGTAGGTGGTGGCGTTATTATACAAGGTATCACACCAAACGACTCTTATACCTTTATCAAATTTAGACATGCTACTTAACAAAACCGCCGAGTACAATCCAAAACTGGTGGTAACAATGCGGTTTTCAGAAAGGCGTAAGGCCCATTCTATAATTTCGTCTGGAGTTTTAGCCCTTAAGGTTTTATTCCATGCGTTTATATCTAAGTGTATCATTTTACGAGGTTATGCTATTCAAAACGCTGTTTGTAAAACCAACAGCAGTTGCACTCTCAACACTTTTTTGTCCAGAAGAATTAAAAAACAAAACACTGATCTGTAATTCCTATGGATTTAGTAGAGTACTCTGCAAACCTAAATATAATTTTGAAAACGAGACCTAAGAATCGCATAAAAAATGCGGTGGATTTGTAAGCATGTCTTAGTGCGTTAAATCTGCAAGACTCGTATGTCTGAAAATTTCAAGGGTATTATCTCTTACTTTAAGCATTAATTTATGAACGGCACAGGTGTTTTCATCCGGACAATCTGCGCAGGTTTCATAGAAATTTAAACTCACACAAGGCACCATGGCTATGGGTCCCTCTAATAATCGCATCACGGTAGTCATGGGAATATCTTTTGGGTCTTTCAGCAAATAGTAGCCTCCACCTTTTCCTTTTTTAGACCCTAACATTCCGTTTTTTCGCAAGCTTAGTAAAATGCTTTCTAAAAACTTCTGCGATATATTTTCAGAATGAGAAATTACCGAAATCTGCACAGGACGCCGATCTTGCTGTCGTGCTAAATGCACCAAGGCTTTTATGCCGTATTTGGTTTTTTTTTGAAAGCATGGTGTAAATCTAATGCTTTTTTTAAAACTCTGATACCCGATGCGGTTTCTTAGCTTTGCAGAACAGCTTCGAAAGTCAACCTAAAGATTTCGGACTTTTAACTACAAATGCGGTACACCGTTCTTCAGCCTTTTTTTTTCTGCTCAGTTAATCTTAGGACCAACCTTCATAAGCAGCTTCACTACCAATTAATCCATAGAACGTTTCAAAAGCCTATGAGTACCATCGTTCTAGATGAAAATGCAAAGCCTGTTTTAAGAAGACTTGACAAACACATTACATTTATGACATCTAATTTTAAGCATCATGTAGCTGTGTTGTACTGTAAACCATTGCTATTACATAGGCGTGAAAGCGGAACAAACCATAAAAAAAAAGAAAAAAAGGTTCATTCCATTTAATTTTTCTACATTTGCTCTAACAAAATTAAGAGGAAAAATTTGTCTGATTGCAACCTCTATGTTTTTCAATTTAAGTTGAAAAGCAAGTCCCAAATTTGGGATTAAAAAAATGCTAAAGCAGTAAGTCAAGCACTTCTTTAGCGACCCAGCAATCTCAAATTTTACCGCAGTAATAGTAACTTAAACTAAGGGATTTATGCCATATTTATTTACTTCAGAAAGTGTTTCTGAAGGTCACCCAGATAAGGTCGCCGATCAAATTAGCGATGCTTTAATTGATAACTTTTTAGCTTTTGACCCCAATTCTAAAGTGGCTTGCGAAACGCTGGTCACCACAGGCCAAGTCTTCCTTGCCGGAGAGGTCAACTCTAACACCTATCTCGATGTGCAAAAGATTGCACGCGATACCATAAACAAAATTGGTTATACCAAAAGCGCCTATATGTTCGACGGAAATTCTTGTGGAGTGCTTTCTGCAATTCACGAGCAATCCGAAGACATTAACCGCGGGGTAGACCGCGCCACCAAAGAAGAACAAGGTGCTGGCGACCAGGGGATGATGTTTGGTTATGCAACCAACGAAACTGATAATTTTATGCCGTTGGCATTAGAATTATCTCACAGACTCTTAAAAGAATTAGCGCAGCTGCGACGTGAAAATAAAGAGATCACTTATTTACGTCCAGATTCTAAAAGTCAGGTCACTATTGAATACAACGACGACAACACCCCACAACGTATTGATAGTATTGTAATCTCTACCCAACATGATGAGTTTGATGACGAAGCCCTTATGCTCGCTAAAATTAGAAAGGACATTATAGAAATTTTAATTCCTAGAGTGGTTGCTAAATTACCAACGCATACCCAGCAATTGTTTAATGACAATATCACCTATCATATTAACCCTACCGGAAAGTTTGTGATTGGTGGCCCTCATGGTGATACTGGCTTAACCGGACGTAAAATTATAGTAGACACTTACGGAGGAAAAGGTGCACACGGGGGTGGAGCATTCTCTGGAAAAGATCCAAGTAAGGTCGACCGAAGTGCTGCTTATGCTACGCGTCATATCGCTAAAAATTTAGTCGCTGCGGGTTTATGTGATGAAGTTTTAGTGCAGGTCTCTTACGCCATTGGTGTTGTTGAGCCTATGGGCTTATTTGTAAATACGTACGGCACATGCCCCTTTAATTTAACGGATGGCGAAATCGCTAAAAAAGTATCGACTATTTTTGATATGCGACCAGCGTCTATTGAGTCCCGTTTAAAATTACGTCAGCCCATGTATAGCGAAACCGCAGCTTACGGCCATATGGGAAGAAAAAACGAGGTGGTTAATAAAACCTTTTATCAGCCAAATGGCGCATCTATTTCTCTCGATGTAGAATTATTTACCTGGGAAAAACTTAATTATATTGACGAGGTAAAAGCCGCTTTCGAAATTTAGGCGTTAAAGTTTAACAGGTCTTTAAAGCATAAAAAGCCATACTATGCCTAAAATCAACTTAGGTGTCGTGTGGTTTTTTGGTTTAGGTCGGTGTTGTTTTTATGGTCTTTTACAATGGGAACGTTTTTATGTGAATTAGACATTGGACTTAGGACGTGGGATGTAGGACTTATGACTTAGGACCTAGGACGTAGGAATTAGGCCTTAGGACTCTCATCTCTCATCTCTCATCTCTATTTTGACATTGATTTCACTGATTTGTTCAAAGCCTAATAACTCATGGCTCACCTCTCATCTGTTTTTCCTGACACGGATTTCAATGATTATTACGGATTCACACGAAGCCTAACACCTAATGCCTAAAAACTTACTCAAAGACCCACAGAGTTTGACACGGATTTCACTTATGAGTACAAAACCTCAGGCCTCACCTTTAATCCCCAACTAAAAAAAGTCCCTTCCCTTTGGGAAGACCTGCCGGCTGGCGGAAGATGGTAAAACTACTCCACCAAAAACCACGGATTCAACAGCGCTTCTCTATTATACAGCATTGGTTTTTTAGTTTCCCAATCGATAACCTGAAAACCTGCGTGTTCGCAAATGGCTTGGCCTGCAGCGGTATCCCACTCCATAGTCGGTGCAAAACGCGGATAGCAATCGGCTGTACCTTCTGCTACCATGCACAGTTTTAATGAACTGCCTTTAGTTATAAGATTAAGGTCGCCATGTTGTTCTCGAAGATTGCTGACGTATGTTTCGGTTTCAGCAGACCTGTGTGAACGGCTGGCAACAACCGTAAAAGTTTGATCATCGCGATTTATAGGTAATTTTGCGCTTTGCTCAATAAGGGTATCTATAGCGTAGTTCTTAAAATCTGCGGTGACCTTAAACGCACCTTCAGACTTCGTCGAGAAATATAATTCGCCTAAAGCCGGAACATAAATCACACCCAAAACCGGACGTTGATTTTCGATTAAAGCAATGTTTACCGTGAACTCACCGTTGCGTTTAATAAACTCTTTGGTACCGTCTATGGGATCTACAATCCAGAGTTGCTTCCAATCTTTTCGTTCTGCATACGGAATCGATTTTCCTTCTTCAGAAAGCACAGGAATTGCGGTTGTCTTTAAATAAGTCATAATAACGTTATGCGACGCTATATCGGCTTTGGTTAAGGGTGAGTTATCCGCTTTTAGCTCTATTTCAAAATCATCGGAATTATAAATGGCCATGATGGCTTTTCCGGCTTCTAGGGATGCGGTTATAGCGGTTTTTAAAAGTGATTCCCATCTTCCATCTTCCCTAAGGGAAGAAACTTTTTTATCTTTTTGTGATTCTTGGTTTTTCATTTGTGATATGTGATATGAAATTCTTTTTGTACACTATTTATGATTTTAACTTCAGATTAAACATTTGACGTTGGATGCTAAATGTAGGACGTAAGACCTAAGACCTAAAACGCTATGCTTGAGACTTAGGAATTATAGAACTTTACAATAAACACTTGGCATTCATCCATACTAACAAATCTAAAAATTTCACAGCGGCAAACAAAGTTGACACTGAGATTCTCAAAGTTTAACACGAGTTTCACTAATTTGCACTGATTTTCTCGAAACCTAATACTTAATAACTCATGGCTCATTGCTCATGGCTCACGACTTTAACTTCGCTTCTTCAATCCTATTCTCGATACTAATTTTAGCCTCTAACGGTCTATCCCAAAGCGTCGGTGTAGCGTGGTAATCTGTTTCTCGGTTGATTGCAATATTAAACTTTTCTCATTGTGAATCCTACGTTTTTTTTATAGTTGACAGTGTTACTGATGTTTATTTGTTTCAATAAAATTAATCAAAGTAAAAAAGCCAACCTTCCGATAAATCCTTCCATTCAGGATTATTTCGATTTATGAGGTCCGCTTTCCGTTTTCTATTTCCT
>CAYMDB010000067.1:0-10977 GCA_964388865.1 uncultured Flavobacteriaceae bacterium | reverse complement strand
CATTAGAATTAGTTAAACTAATAGTTTGATTAAGTAATTTAAAATAGTGATATACAATTAAGTAAATGTAATTTATTTAATTCGTTGAATTATTCTTAATACCTTTGGAATTCAGCTTTTGCATTGCTATTCAAAGTGTATACTATTGTAACATTTCAATTAAAATTTTCTGTTTACAAATGTAAATTATCAAATGATTACATTTGTAAATTAATAAAACGTCGCTATGAATTTAAAGCAGATAAGTAGTTTATATCCCGCATTAAAAACAACCGAATTATTCGGTCGCTATATCACCAATTCACATATAGAATCATGTTTAAATAACTTGTCGGACGCAGTTATTTCTACAGTTGGATCTACTGTTGAATCCAGACCGATTTACAGTCTACAATATGGTATTGGACCAACGAAGATTTTAATCTGGTCTCAAATGCACGGTAATGAATCTACAACCACAAAAGCCCTTTGTGATTTTTTTAAGTTTCTTGAAACAGGACAAGACTTTTCGAAGCAAATTTTAGAGGCTTGCATACTCGTTGTGATTCCTATCTTAAATCCTGATGGTGCTGAGCGTTACACGCGACTAAACGCCAACAACATTGATTTAAACCGAGATGCACAAGATTTGTCTCAGCCAGAAAGTATGACTCTAAGAAAAGTTTATAACGATTTTAAGCCCAACTACTGCTTTAATCTGCATGGACAACGCACCATTTTTGGGGCTGGCGCTAAAGGTGCAGTCGCTACCTTATCGTTTTTAGCGCCATCTCAAGACGCAAACCGTTCCATCACTGAAAACAGAAAGAAGGCGATGGCTGTTATTGCTGAAATAAGTACTTTTTTAAAACCTGAATTAGCTCAGGGTATAGGTCGGTATGACGATGGTTTTAATTTGAATTGCGTTGGAGACACCTTTCAGGCCTTTGAAATACCCACACTTTTATTTGAAGCTGGACATTACCCAGATGACTACAATAGAGAGGAGGTAAGGCGATTTGTTTTTATAGCAATTTTAAAAGGATTAGAAGTGATTTCAAATGGTGTTGAACCTGCCAAGTACAAAGATTATTTGAAGATTCCAGAGAACTCAAAATGTTTTTATGATATCATTATTAGAAATGCGAGAGTTTACGAGGATCATGAAGAGCTTTACGATGTGGCAATTCAATATAAAGAGCAGTTACATGCAAAATGTATTAAATTTTCACCTGTTGTTGAGAACATTTCAAACTTAGAGGGTTTTTCAGGACATAAAGAATTCGATGCAAAAGGAAGTTTCGTGAAAACTATTGAAAATTTTTACTTGGAAATTGGTAACGAAATCGATTTCGTTTTGTTAAATAATGAGAAAATATCATTAATACCTTAAAATAATTCAATTTAAATGCGTATTTGTCAATATAAATCTTTTATTTTTGCATTTAATTTAAAGATAATTCAATTATGGCAAAGTTTAAATTAGATGAGGTGGATCACCAAATTCTCGATATGCTTATCGATAACACTCGGATTCCGTTTACAGATATTGCAAAAAAATTATTGATTTCTGCTGGGACAGTTCATGTGCGTGTTAAAAAAATGGAAGAGGCGGGGATTATAAAGGGATCTTCCTTAACCTTAGACTATGAAAAATTAGGATATTCATTTATAGCCTATGTCGGTGTATTTTTACAAAACACATCACAAACTAAATTTGTATTAGAACGTATTAATGATATTCCTTATGCCACGGTAGCGCACATTACTACAGGTAAATTCAATATTTTTTGTAAAATCAGAGCCAAAAATACCATGCATGCCAAAGAAATCATTTTTATGCTAGACGCTATTGATGGCGTTTATAGAACTGAGACTATGATTTCATTAGAGGAAAGTCTCAACGATAAAAAACGATTGATGCATACCATCTTCAATGATTTATAACAGTCTATAACCAACCTAAAAAAAGCCCTTAGTCTATAAACTAAGGGTTTTTTGCGTGCCTATTTAAAATGATTTCAGACCAACTTAGCACTTCAGAATACCATCAGTTTTATAAAAATTATATAGACTCTGCAACTAACGCGAATAGCCTTGTAGGGTTAGAACAAAATTTAGAGCTTGTCGTATCCTTTTATTTTAACATCCCTAAAGACAAACATAATTATGCTTATGCTATAGGAAAATGGACCATAAAAGATATTTTACTTCATGTTATTGATACCGAACGCATTTTTGCATACCGAGCCTTGCGCATTGCGCGACAAGACCGCACACCTTTAGCAGGCTTTGAACAAGATGACTATATTGCACCAGCAAATGCTACTCAGCGTTCTATGGAAAGTTTGTTAGAAGAATATAAAGCTGTAAGACAAGGGTCTATGTCGCTTTTTAAAAGCTTTAATTCAAGTACTTTAATGCAGCTAGGCGAGGCGAGTGGTTGTCCTATCTCCGTTAGGGCCATAGGTTATATTTTAACGGGTCATGAAAATCATCACATTCAAATTATAAAAGCGCGTTACCTCAACTGTGCATAATAGTCAAAAGCTTCAATAATTAAGTCATTAGGTACGACGCAATCAATTTTTGGCTTCGCGATGGCGTCTAAAAGCACGAATTTAATGATGCCATGACTATTTTTTTTATCGTGTTTTAATAAGGTAATTATAGCTGTTTGGTCGACTTTAGAGATTTCCACTTTTGAAAAAGTTTTTAAAATCCCTTGTTCAATTTCATGTAAGGCATTGGTATGAAGCTCACATACTTTAGTTGAAATATAACTCTCTAACAACATGCCTATAGCTATGGCTTCGCCGTGTAGTAATGGTGTCTTCTCATCATGCTCTAAAAAGTAGCTTTCTATGGCATGTCCTAAGGTATGTCCGAAATTTAAAATTTTTCTCAAGCTTTGCTCTCTTGGATCCTCGGTTACAATTTTGTTTTTAATAACCACAGAATCATAGATAAGTTGGTCTAAATCTGTACTATCTAAATTTTCGAGATGGGTAAGCGTATTCCAATAGTTTTTATCGTAGATGAGTCCATGTTTTAGCATTTCGGCAAAGCCAGAGACCATTTCATTTTGTGGCAGGGTATTTAAGAAGGAGGTGTCAATACCAACCATTTCGCCTTCATTAATGACTCCAACTTGATTTTTTAAAGCCCCTAAATCGACCCCCGTTTTCCCACCAACGGAAGCGTCTACCATGGCCAGCAAGGATGTAGGAATGTTTATATAAGCAATACCTCGCATATAGGTGCTCGCAACAAATCCGCCTAGATCAGTTACAACTCCACCACCTAAATTTATCAACAAACTTTTGCGGTCTGCATTGTGTTCCGATAAGGCTTCCCATACACCCATACAAATATCTATGGTTTTATGTTCTTCCCCGTTTGGCATTTCCATAATCTCAACATTACAATCCTCTGATTCTAGTTGCGCCAGAAATTCAGGTAAACAATCCTCGTGCGTATTACTATCAACCAAAATAAAAAGTTGAGATGGATTTTTAGTTTTTATATAGGTGTTAAGTTTTGTATATACCTCGGTATTAAAGTAAACTACGGCATTATTGGTAGAAATAGCTTTCATTATATAGGTCGACTCAATTTTTATGTGAAAATACTTAGTTTTTTTAGAAAAATGTGACCAAAAGAATAAATATATTTGCATATAATATATTTAAGCCTAATGATCAACCACTCACTCTTTGAAGATACCCGGACTGCTTTTTCCTTAAAATCAAATACAGAATTAAAACGTGCCTATTTATTATTCAAAATGATTTCTATACAGCCTTTGGTGCGCATTGGTACTGCGCTCACCCATTTTGCGCTCAATGCAAAGTTACCCGTTGAAGGACTTATCCGAGTGACCGTTTTTGATCATTTCTGTGGTGGAGTAAATGAAGAAGACTGTCTACCTGTAATTGATAAATTGTACACTGAGCAAGTGAGTTCAGTTTTAGACTATTCAATAGAAGGTAAACAAGAAGAAGCACAGTTTGATGATGCTTTAGAAAAAATTCTTAAAATTATACGTTTTGGTGATGAACGAAAAGCCATGCCTATTGTGGTGTTTAAGCCTTCGGGTTTTGGTCGTTTTTATCTGTATCAAAAAAAGACAGAAGGGCTAAGTTTTACCCCGTCAGAGCAAGACGAATGGAATCGTGTTGTCGCACGCTACGATGCGGTTTGTAAATTAGCAAAGGAAAGAGACATAGAGGTTTTAATTGATGGTGAAGAAAGTTGGATGCAGGATGCAGCAGATGAGCTAGTAGAGGAGATGATGCGACGCTATAATTCAGAGGTGCCTATAGTGTATAATACGCTTCAAGCTTATCGCTGGGATCGTATGTCCTATTTAAAAGAATTACATTCACGTGCCAAAGCAGAAGGTTTTAAAATAGGAATGAAGATTGTGCGTGGTGCTTACATGGAGAAAGAGCGTGAGAGAGCGGAGGAAAAGGGCTATGATTCACCAATTTGTGAAAACAAAAAAGCTACGGACGACAACTTTAATGACGCTATGCGATACATTTTGAATAATTTAGAAGATATTTCCATTTTTATAGGAACGCATAACGAAGCTAGTTGCTATTTAGCCATGGAACTTATGGAAAAATACAACATAGGCAAACAAGACAACAATGTTTGGTTTGGGCAACTCTATGGCATGAGTGATCATATAAGTTTTAACTTAGCGAAGGCGGGTTATAACGTGGCAAAATACATCCCATTTGGACCGGTTAAAGATGTGATGCCTTATTTAATTAGAAGGGCAGAGGAAAACACTTCGGTGGCTGGCCAAACTAACAGAGAGCTCTTTTTATTGAAGGCGGAGCGTAAACGTAGGGCATCTTAGTTATTGAACTAATTTGTCTAAAAGTAGTAATCTTAATTTATTGAAGCGGTATAGATATTTGTAAAAAGTACTGCCTTCATGGTATTTAAACAAATTGACAAGAAAGTTTGAACCTTTAATGTAGTGATTCTTCTGTGGTGTTGAGATAAAAGAGGTCATTGGAAAACGTTTAATTCTTCTATGATCACCTATAGAATTATTGGAAACGTACCGAGGGTCTCGAGATGAAACTGTTGAAGCCTTGTAGCCCGCTTCTAGCGTTAAGCTAACACTTAACTCATTATACCCACCTCCAGGCCAGCAAAAATAGTCGATTTTCTTTTCTAGATTTTCTTCAAGAATTCTTTTGCTTTCGAAAATCTCATATCGAAAACGGATTTCCATATCTTCATCTGATTCGAAATGACCCGGCAAATCCTCTAATTTTTTTTCAAGACTTTTTATAATAGTAAGTTTATCTTCTACGGAAGATAATAGCTCAATTGAGTAATTTATTAGTTTTTCATCTGGAAAATAGCGTCTTATTTCGAGAGCTCTACCATATTTAAATATCGGTGTTCCAAAATTTACAAAATTTTTCTGATTTTCAACTGTATAATAAGGTTTTCGCTCCGGTCTCGCCACCCAGACCATCCAATCGTATTTAGATTGTCCTTGATAAATATCAGTTATTTGATTAGAGTGGAAATAAAAGTTATGACTCATGCTGTGTGATTGAATATCAATTACACCAGATGCCTCCATTTCTCGTAATTCTGACCAATTAAGAAAACACAAAGGTTTTAATTGATTTATATCTAATGTATTTTCCCAGACTTGATCTAAATTTTTTCTTATTTCCTTCGATTCATCGATAAATTCGGGATTTACGAATATTGTTCCTTTTAAATTATATTTTTTTAAAATTGGGTATGCATAAACCCAATTATCTAAATAACCATCATCAAAAGTAATGACGACTTGTTTTTTTTTAATTTCATCTTTATACCATTGGTCAAGAAAAACTGTTTCATAATGGTTCTCGACTAAATACTCACAAAGGGTTTCAAAGTGGTTGATTGAAACTGAAAGCCATTTTCTATACCAGTTTTCATTTTCACACCCAATACTATGGAACATTAATACAGACATAAAATTGACTTTATTTAAAATTCACACTATTAATTTAAAAAATTGTACCATTTCTTTTTCTTGGTAGGATTGTTTCCGTAGCCATAGCCGTAGCCATAACCATAGCCTTTTTTACCTGATTTAACACCATTAAGCAACATGGTCATGTTAGGCAAACGCTTTTCAGTGTAAAGCGGTTGCGCCACGTGCACCAATTGCCTTTTATCGATGCCATCGGCACTTACCACATAAATAAACATATCAGCGTATTTGGAAATAAGCAAAGTATCACTCACTAAACCAACAGCAGAGGTATCTGCGATGATATAATTGTACTTGCCATTAAAATAATTGAATAGTTCTTCCACCCTATCACTCATTAACAATTCCGAAGGGTTTGGAGGTATAGTTCCAGACGGGATAATATCGAAAAAGGGGTTGTCTTTTTGCTTAAGAACAATATCTTGTGGCTTAATTGATTTATCTGCAATATAATCGGTTAAGCCTTTGGCTGGTTTATCTTTTAAATTTAAATATTCTAATATTTTAGGAATTCTGATATCCATTTCAATTAGCAACACCGACTTTTCTGAATAAGAAATGGAGGTCGCTAAATTAGCACTGGTATGAGATTTTCCTTCTTGCGCTTTTGTGGAGGTTACAAATAGCTTTTTTGAGCCCTGATTTTCATTTTTGAGCATAAAATCTATATTAGACCTTATGATTCTGAACGCTTCCGCTTTTGAGGAGTAATCTGTTTTTTTTACGATTTTATGTTTCTTTGAAGTTTTAGGGATATCACCGATATATGGAATATCTAAGAGATTTACGATATCTTCTTTATTGTAAATTTTAGTATCTAATAGGTTGGATAAATAAATAAAACCAATTGGAACAGCCAATCCAAAAATAAAAGCTGCTAAGTAGGTAAACATACGATTTGGTGCAACAGGTGAGAATGTGGAGTAGGCATTATCAATAACCTTGGCACTAGAGGTATACATTCCTAGCATAATAGCGGTTTCTTCTCTTTTTTCTAAAAGATATAGATATAAGGACTCTTTAATACCTTGTTGTCTTTGAATTTCTTTAAATTGTCGCTCTTTAGTAGGAGCACTGTAGAGTTGACCTCTTATGCGAGCTTCCTCACGATTCAGATTTTCTAAGGTCATCTGACTGGTCTCTTTCATATTTCTGAGAGAGGACCTCAGGTTATATTTTAAATCGTTGATTTGATTATTTAATTTTATAACGATCGGGTTTTTTTCACTTGAATTACGTAATATTCGGTCTCTTTGTGATACTAATTCATTATGACTTTTAGTTATTTGAGCAATACTTGCATCCTCAATACCTATGTTAACAGGAAGTGCGTCTGAAGTTCTATTTTCATCTTCAATTTCATTCTCCAAAAAAGAAATAAGTTGAATTTTATTAGAGGTATTCATAATTTGTGACTCAGTTTGCCTCTCGCTTTGCAGATATAAATCGGCTTGTGCACTCAAAGCAGTAAGTTTATTTTTTTTCTGAACTTGTTCGGCATTTAAATCGACAGACTCTAAGTCTTGAGATACTTGTGTCAAACGTTTATTTATAAACTCTGATGTTGCTTCAACAACCTCTTCCTTTTCTAAAAGGACTTCATTATTATATGCTTTAATTAATTCATTTAAAACATCTATTGCTTTTTGAGCTATCGTTTCTTGTAATTCTAAATTCACAACACTAGAACCCTCTGAAGTAGATATAAGTATAGACTTTTGATATTTATTCACCACATTTCGTATTTGCGAAATTTTTATCTTAAGATTACTGTTCAGCGTAGGACTGTGCTCACCCAAATTAGGAGTAATAACCATATCACCAAATCCTGTTTTTATTCTACCGCCAAAGGTATAGGGGGTACCCAATTGAACATCTCTTTCTGAGATAAGGGATTTACCGTCATCTTTAAAAAGTAGAAATTCAGAAGGGGATTTAATCTTAATGTATAATGTGGTATCTACTTCATGAATTATTGAGTCGTTGGCAAAAAAACTCAATTTTAATGGTGGGTTTTTATAAAGTTCCAACTCCTTAATTTTACCTTGTTTAAAACATTGTATGTTTAAATTTAAATTACTAACAACATTTTTAATAAGAGATTTAGAAAGCATTACTTTTGTTTCATCAACTATCTTATTAGTACCTTCGGAAAACAGACCTTGTTTTGCTAAGTCGTCAAGACTTGGTAATTTTTGAGATTGCTTATCATCGCGTATCTTAATTGTGGCTTTCGCTACATACTCATTGTCTGCATATCTTAAATGTATATACGCCAATGCGACAGTTATAATGACACAGAATAAAATTAATAGCCAATGATTTAAAAAGAGCTCCAGACTCTGTTTAACTTCATTAATTTTATGTATAGGTTTATTATTCATTTTAAATGATCATTATCGTATTAAAAACACGGCCAAAATAGTCGTTAAAGTACCAATAGCAGAAATTAATACACTATTATTCTGGTTATAAGTTGACGCTCTTACTCTAGCATTATTGGGTTCCACAACGATAACATCATTTTGTTGTAGATAATACAATGGTGAGGTTACCGCATCTACAGACGTTAAATCTATTCTTGCAAAGCGCTTTTTGCCTTCTACCTCTCTGATAAGCAAGACATTTTCTCTTTTGCCATAAATACTTAAGTCACTCGCTAAGCCAAGCGCTTCTACCAAGGTAATCCGCTCGTCTTGAATTGTAAACGTTCCAGGGCTATTAACTTCTCCAATAATAGTCACTGTAAAATTAGCAAGTCTAATATTTACTATTGGTGCATTTGCGTACTCAGCAATTTTTTTGGTAAGCATAGCTGTAGCTTCTGTTCTCGTTAGACCTGCCATTTTTAATTTACCAAATACCGGAAATTCAATATTACCATCGTAATCTATTAGATAGGTTTGCATTTGTAATCCTCCTTGAGCACTTAAGACATTTGTATTGTTAGATACTATCGGGAGATTAAAAGGAGAAGCAGCATCAGCATCTGCGGCTGAAACATTTATGGTTAATAAATCATCTGGTTTGTAAACTAATTGTTGTGGTGAGGACTCTAATAGTAGATTTTTTTTAATATCATCGTCTTGAAAATATACAATACTTTTTCGAGATTTACATGAGCTTGAGGCTAAAACTGCTAGAACAATTATGATTATACTTCTTAATTTCATCAATGCTTTTTTATTGGTTTAAACTGAATTTCGATTTATTTCTTTTTATCTAGCACCTCGTAAGTAGAATTATTAGAAATATACTCTGGTATTAATAGTTTAATCGAAGATACTATATCTAAGGGTTGTGTCAATGAATTAATTGCAGTTAATTTATTAATCTGATGCTCAACATCAGCAATATCTACATGTCTTGATTTGGCAATCATGATTTTTTCATGATAGGTATTCTTTGTGTTCTCGCCGTCTGCTAAAAGCTCTTCATAGATTTTTTCTCCAGGTCTTAAGCCTGTAATTTTTATATCAATATCCTCAGGATAGCGCAAGCCTGATAAAATGATCATGTTTGTTGCCAGGTTAAAAATTTTAATAGGCTCACCCATGTCAAAAACAAATATTTCTCCGCCAGTACCCATGGCTGCAGCCTCTAGAACGAGTTGACACGCCTCAGGTATCGTCATAAAATACCTTGTAATATCTTTGTGTGTCACTGTTAACGGTCCTCCTTTTTCAATTTGTTTCTTAAATAATGGGATCACGGATCCATTAGACCCTAAAACATTTCCAAACCTGGTAGTGATAAATTTTGTTTTACCCTTACCTTTTAAACAGGTCGCATAGAGTTCTGCAATGCGCTTTGTGGCTCCCATAACATTTGTTGGGTTTACCGCCTTGTCTGTAGAAATTAATACAAATTTATCTACACTGTGTTTTACAGCTACATCAGCCACATTCTTGGTACCACCAATATTAACGCTTACCGCCTCATAGGGATTGCTTTCCATTAAAGGCACGTGTTTATAGGCCGCAGCATGAAAAACAATTTTTGGTTTGTACTGATCAAATATCTGATCGATTCTAGTTTTATTGCGTACATCGGCAACAATGGCTTCGATATTTTCTAAGCCTAATTGTTTAAACTCTTGTTGTATATCGTATAAAGCTGACTCTGCATTATCTACGAGGACTAATTTTTTATACTTATATAAACTTACTTTTCTACTTATTTCACTTCCTATAGACCCTGCTGCACCTGTGATTAAAATCACCTTATTATCGTACTGCTCCTCTAAATCTGGATTCTTTATATTTATGGGATCTCTACCAAGTAGGTCTTCAATTTTAACCTCTTTAATTTGCCCTACACTTAAGTCACCATCAATCCAACTCTGTACTGGAGGCACAATTTTAACTTTTAAACCTAGTGAAAAAAGATTTGTTGTAATCTGAAGTAGTCGGGTTGGTTCAATATTTTGTATGGAGATGATGACGTCCTCAATATTGTTCTTTTTAATGAAGTCCTCGTCAATAGCACTAATGTGATAAACCTTGAGTAAATTTATTTTTTTACCGATTTTCCGTTCATCATCATCAATAAAACCAACAACTTCAAAAGCATTTTTGGTATCGTTTTGAATAGCGTCATAGGTAAGCATTCCAGAGTTACCAGCGCCAAAAATCAAAACACTTGACACAGGTTTGGAGTCTTGTGTAATATAATTGTATACAGATTTTATAAATAATTTAGCACCAATAAGAAATAAAATATTTAGTAATAAATGGATATAAATGATAGAACCAGAAATATCAAAAATGCTATCCTCGCTAAATACTTTACGACTAATGTACGTGCAACAAATTAGTATGGTCGCCAAGATATTCGCCCCAACTATGATGTTTAAAATATCTTTAAATCCTGTAAACCTTACAACTCCTTTGTGAGATCCTACGGAGATAAGACTTATTGCAGCAACTAAAGCCACGTAAGGTAATTGTTCTAAAAGTATTGAAAAATCGAAGTCA
>CAYMDB010000066.1:0-11004 GCA_964388865.1 uncultured Flavobacteriaceae bacterium | reverse complement strand
ACTAAAGAAATGATTAAACTCTTTCGAAACATAAGATACAACCTCATAGATCAAAACAAAACAGGCCGATACCTAAAATACGCCATCGGCGAAATCGTCTTGGTAGTTATCGGTATTCTCATTGCATTGCAAATTAACACCTGGAAAGAAACGCAAAAACTTCGTGCCATAGAACTCGAAACACTCACCGAAATTAAACAAGCCTTAATACAAGACACCATAGTTCTTAATGCCAATATTTTAATCTTAAAAGAAAAAGAACAAAAAGCCAAAGCATTAATCAATCACATAGAACAAAAACAGCCGTACACACAAAATTTAGATGCGCTTATGTTGACCGTTTATTACCACAGGGGTTATAAAACCTTTAACACTGCCGCCTTTGAACTTCTAAAAGAGCGCGGTTTTGGAATTATAAAAAACCTTGAACTCAGAAAAGCTATTACCAATCACTACACTACAGAATTGGCAGATATAAATAACATTTTAAACAGGATTGAAAGTCTTAACCTTTTGCAAGCCGAAAACATTTTTAAAAACTTCAAAGTTTATGGTGATGGCAGCAGTGGTTTTATTCGCGCTTATGATTATGATGCACTGTTAGAAAACCCTGAGATATTTGGTCCGTTTTATCATTTTGAATTGCTCATAACTACCTATCAGGGAAACCTAAGTATATTTAAATCAAAAACAGAACAGATTTTAAAAGCTGTAACCACAGAACTTGAACAACGAAAAGATTAGGTATGATAAAATTCTTTAGAAACATCCGCCAAAAACTGCTAGCTGAAAACAAAACTGGAAGGTATTTTAAATACGCCATTGGTGAAATCATCCTAGTAATGATTGGGATTTTATTGGCTTTATACATCTCAGATTGGAACGCTAAAAGAATTGAAAAGCAAACCGAAAAAACCACACTTTATGAATTAAAGAAAAGTATGCTACTAGATTTAGATTTAATCTCATCCGGACTTAATTCAGTAAATAAATCTACAGCAGATATTGAACTTTTACAGTCCCTAATAACCAAAAAAGATTATGTCTATAACAAAGGCTTGGACACACTATTCGGCACAGTTTGGGGTATGAGAATTCTTAAACCCAATAGTGCTTTTTACCAAGATTTAAAGGCCTCTGGCCTCAACTTAATAAAGGATGATTCTATTCGATCTCAAATAGTCCATCTTTTCGAAACGAATTACGGTTGGCTTAATTATATCAATGAATTAGAGATGTCTATAAATAACGTAAACAGACCCTATTATTTAAAGAATTTTCATAATCTCATATTTACAAAAAACGCAACACCAAATAATTTTGAACTTATCTGGACGGATAGTTATTATCATAACATTATAGATTATCGCCTCATCACCTTAGATAATCAAGTTAAAAATTATGGCTACAGTATTAACGCCATAAAAAAATTAGTCAAGGATATTGATAGTTATATTGATAATTGAAATATGATAAAGTTCTTAAGAAATGTACTTTACCAGTTCAGTAATACGCAGCTATCAAACAAGCACTCTGTCATTCCGACAGAGAGTAGCGTCGAGGAATCTAATTAACAGTTGTCTCACTTTGGTTTGAAATGACAAAAAATTGCAACTATGATAAAACTTTTTAATAAAATAAGATACAACCTAATGGAAACCGGAAAAACAAGGAGGTACCTCAAATACGCCGTTGGCGAAATCATCCTTGTGGTGATCGGTATTTTAATCGCACTTCAAATTAATAATTGGAATGAAAATCGAAAAACCGACATAAGAGAACAAGCCCTACTTGCAGGTTTAAAACAAGAATTAACTGGTAATCTCAAAGAACTAAATAGAATTTTTGAACTCAATCAAAAAAGAAATGATGGGGCACATAAATTAGTTTCCGTTTTATCCCCCAAAAAAACGACTCTTTCAGATGTTAAAATTTCACAATTGTGGTATAATGCTCTAGCCAGAGAAGCTGTATACAAGCCAAGTTTAGGTGTATTAAATGAAGCTATAAGTACTGGTAGTCTTAGCATTATTAAAAATATTGCACTGCGTGATTTCTTTTCTTCAATAGAATCAGATTTACAGCTCTTGAAAACACAAGAAGAAAGTGTATATCAGTTTAGATTAGAATGTTTAAAAACCACGAGAGAACTTGGAAATGTTAGAATTGCTTTGTTTAACACCTTAAAGTCTGAAAATGCAGAAAAACTTGGTATAAGTTCCTTCGAAAATTCTAATAAAGAATTATTACGATCTAAAAAATTTGAAAATGATATTGTCTTTTTTATTGGAACAACAAATCATCTACAAACAACTTTTCTATTGCCTTTAAAAGATAAAATAACTGACGCCATGAAAATATTAAATACTGAATTAAAGCATGATTAAACGATTCAGAAACATCCGTAAAACCCTGCTCAAAGAAGAAAAGACCACTAAATACCTTAAATACGCTATCGGCGAAATTATTCTTGTGGTGATTGGGATTTTGATTGCGCTTCAAGTAAACAATTGGAATGTGGCAAGAAACGAAAACAAAACATCACTAAGCTTAATGATACGGCTCTTAAGTGAAAGCAAGCAAAACCTTAATGAAGTATCAAAGAGCATTGATGAAAATAATAAAGGCATGGATGATTGTGAGCAAATGCTACAACTATTCGGCGCAAATTATCAAGATAAAAATATTAGATCGGTAGATACCCTTATTTATTCGGTATTGGGTGTTCCAAAATTTAATTATAAATCATCTACCATTAATGAGGCACTAAACTCCGGTACAGTCTCTTTAATTGCTTCAGATAGTTTGAGAGATTTATTATATCAAATTCCTTCACTATATTCAGAAATAAATTGGGCTGAAGAAAACATTGATGAAGATAGCGAAATTAATTTTTTTCCTTACTTATATAATAAAATTTCTATGAGGCAGATGGATGCAACTTATGCTCCAATTAAAGATAGAATTGGAAAAAGTCAGTTAGATATTACAGACAACCGAATTATTTTGACGGATCGAAAGTTTGAGAATATGATAGATAATAAAATGTTTTTGCTCAATAACTTATTACGTCGATATCAAAATTTCTACAATTTAAATAAAGAGGTTATAAGCCTATTGGAAACACAAATAAACAAGTTAAAAAATGATTAAATTCTTCCGAAAAATACGCTATAATCTTGTCGAAAAAGGAAAAACAGGCCGATACCTAAAATACGCCATTGGTGAAATTATTCTTGTAGTGATTGGTATTCTCATTGCCTTACAAATTAATAATTGGAATGAAAGCGTAAAAGAAAAAAAGCTTGAGGATCAGTATTATTGCCGGATACTGGAAGATCTTATCCAAGATCACGAAACCATAATTCAACAGATTCAACTGTCAGAACCTCGAATAAAAGCCACAAATCAAGCATTAAGACTGCTACAAGAAGGAAGACCAAAAAAAGGAGAAATTGGATTGGCCATAGGTTTATCAATAAGAGGTATTTATTTTGATTTTCAACCAAGCAATGCAGCATTTGAAGATTTAAAATCTGGAGCAAATCTTAATATCATTAGCGATAAATCCATTATTAAAGCACTAAATAATTATTTCAACAGAGTAACAGTTATTAAGAGCATCATTAACATAAATGCTAAAAATGCAGTGAATATCTATTTTGCTAATGACCAAAATTTTCTAAATGGAAAATTAGAAACTCAAATAGATTCCGACAGGTTAAAGCAAACGCTCGAAGAAGATGTTTACGATAGTTTGCAAGCTGATCAAAATGGGTTGATATCAGAAGAAATGAGGGCTAGGCTTTATAATGAAACATTTTCGTATTTATCCGCAAATGCTAGGCAAATAGAATTACAAAAATCGATTTTAGACGAAATTAATAAGGTTATCGCATTGGTAGAGCCTAAGTGTATAATATTCTAAACCAACATTAAAATCTGAACTATAAATATCTTTTTTTTAGCTATGCTAAAATTCTTCCGAAAAATCCGTCAAAAACTTATCGAGCAAAACAAAGTACGCAATTACATCTTATACGCCATCGGCGAAATTGCCCTTGTGGTGATCGGGATTTTGATTGCACTACGAGTCAATAACTGGTATGAAATCAGAAAAACAATTACTTTAGAAAAAAGCTATTTATCCGATATCAAAAAATGACTTAATAGCCGATACCATAACATTTAGCACGGCAATTAAAAGAGTTAAACAAACTATTTCCAAAAATAAGCGATTATTAAACCCGAAAATTATTTATGAAATTTCCACAGATTCAGTTTTCTATCTTTTACAAACTTCATTTCACTCTACAAGAATTTATCATATAGACAACTCCACCTTTTTAAAATTATCTAATACCGGCTTCGTAGAATCAGGACATCATAATGCTATTTTTAAAGAAATTAATAATTATTACAACAAAGAGTTTGTGGCTTACTCAGAGTATATAGATTGGGACAAAGAACAGAGTATTGATATGTTTAACAAGGATTTTTTGGGCAGGTTTAAAGATATTGATTTAACAAATTTCACCTTGGGAAATAATCCATCCATCGAAGAAAAAACTGAAACTAATTTTTTTCAAGAATTTATTCATTCTCCACATTTCAGGAATGCTACTTGGTCTAATTACAATAGGAAAGAAGCTGTTCTCGACAGATTATTATTTCAGAAACAAATCGCTCATGACTTAATTAAAAAAATAGATGAAGCACTAAAAATAAATAACAAAAAATCCTAAATTAACCCATGATAAAACTTTTTAGAAAAATAAGATACAACCTCATTGAAACTGGAAAAACAGGCCGGTACCTTAAATACGCCATTGGTGAAATTATCCTAGTGGTGATTGGCATTTTAATTGCACTTTGGATTAATAATTTAAATACAAACCATCAACTAAAAAAAGAACAGACAACGTTAATTAGAAATCTAAAACAAGAACTCAACGAAAATTTGACCCAGTTTAATAATAGGACAAACCGATTAACAGATCTTAATAAAAAACTTATTGAAGTCCTAAATTTTTCAGCAAGCTTACCCACAAACAAACCCATAGATAGCCTTAAAACCTATGCTACAAGTGTATTCACATTTCCAGCTGCAGTACTAAATAACTCTAGATTAAGTAGTGCAAAATCCTCGGGTAAGTTTAGTTTATTATCCGAAAATATCACAACATCACTTACAGATTATGAGACTTCAATTAATAATTACAGTAAATTTACAGAAATATCATCTTTGACATTTCAAGACGACTGGTCAAATTTAGTCATTAGGCTTAACGCTTTACAGCGTTTTCATAATATATACTATCCAAATACAGCTCTTAAAACACACCCAGAATTTGTTTTGGATGATGAAGCATTAAGCTTGTATTTAAAAGAGCCTCAAACTTATGAACTGCTTCACAAATATTGTGTGCAATCTATGGCAGAACAAGCTTGGTTGGAAGAATTGATAGATAGAATTAAATCTACACTAAAAACTATAGAACAAGAACAGTTATGATTAAATTCTTTAGAAACTTCCGCAAAAAACTCCTTAAACAGGGTAAAACTACAAATTACCTTAAATACGCCATTGGCGAAATTATCCTTGTGGTGATTGGGATTTTAATCGCTTTACAGATTAACAATTGGAATGAAGAACGGAAAATACAGGCTAATCAAGAGAAATACTTAATGCTTCTAAAAACAGAAGCTCTTAATAATTTAAAAGAAGTTAACAAAGCCCTAAATGCTGTTAGTACTACAAACTTATGGCAAACTAAAATTTTTGAACTTATCGATGGAAACCAAGATACCATATCAGAAGATTATTTATCAAAATCGTTTGGTAGAGTATTTGCGTACACAACTTCATTTAAATATGAAAATAGTGCACTTTCAGAACTTAAAACCTCCGGTGATTTGAAAAATGGGCTTAATGATAGTCTTCGTAAATATTTAATTGCCTTAGAGCCTATTGTTTTAAACGTTAAAGGCCAGGAACAAAATGTAAAGCAAGATTTCCATGAATGTTCAGAATATATTAAAACAAATGGATCTCTAAGAACATCGGCAGACCAAAATGGAATAGGTGAAATTATCGGAATTCCCAAATCACCAAAATATAAAAGGAGTAACATTCATCTGCTAAGTAAAGATGAATTTGAAAATAATCTTATTAGATATACAGGAACTACCAAAAATCTTGTCTCTAATCATTATCCAGATATAGAAAACCATCTTAAAAAGATCATTGAAACTATTAATAAAGGATTAGAAAAAAATAACCAAAGCCTGACTATCGCAGGCAGGCAAAACACCACTAACCACTGATAAAATTCTTGCGAAGAATACGCTAAAATTTTTTTGTAAACAGGAAAAACTGGTCATTACTTTAAATACTCCATCAGCCAAATCATCCTAATAGTCATTATAATTTTAATCATTGCAGAAATTTTAAAATCACTATAAACGACGCGAAGATATTCGTAAATTAGGGCCGAAGCAAAAGCACCCAAATTCCCGCAACCTGCAAAAGGCAATTACAATTCTTAAATTATAACAAACAGATGAAAATTAAATTAAATTATTGGACCACCATCTTTGTGAGCATCCTATTGGTTTTTACAATTGAAGCCCAAGACGACAAAAAAGACCCTACACGCTGGACGCCAGAAGACGTGATTAACACAGAATCTATAGGGTCCGTTTCGTTTTCTCCAGATAACACCATGGTAGTTTGGACCAAGCGCAAAGGAGTTGAAAAGAAAGATGCTTTTGTTTCCCATATCTATTTAACCCGTTTAGATCTGAAAAAAGACGATGAATTTAAGACCATTCAACTCACTAATGGAGATGATAATGATAGTAGTCCGCTGTTCTCAAAAGATGGTGAATCCATTTATTTTCTGTCGTCTAGAGATAAAGGCAAAAAACTTTGGAAACTTAGTATTTATGGTGGAGAAGCCCAAGAGGTGAAAGCATTTGAGAATGGGGTTTCTAAACTATCTTGGAAAGATGCACAAACACTTCTACTGACTTCAAATGATGGAAAAACTCTGTATGAAAAAGAAGCGGAAGACAAAAAAGATAACGTGATTGTTGTTGAAGATTCCCTCAACTGGAAAGCAGACCATGTGTATGCCTATTCTATAAAAGAAAAAACGCTCAACCGACTTACAAACAATAAAAAACCGCTTACAAGTTACACGGTTTCAAAAGATGGTAAATGGCTAATCTATGGCATACAGCAAAGCAGAAGCTATGCAGCAGACGCACAGAATATGCCGCATCAATACCTCAAAAATCTCGAAACAGGAACTACCCAAAGGATTCTTACTGAATTTGACTATCCCACCAACGGCTTCTCCTTCTCCAAGGAC
Organism: uncultured Flavobacteriaceae bacterium; assembly: GCA_964388865.1. Taxonomy (GTDB): domain Bacteria; phylum Bacteroidota; class Bacteroidia; order Flavobacteriales; family Flavobacteriaceae; genus Winogradskyella. The sequence goes on along the minus strand of CAYMDB010000066.1, from coordinate 3,628 downwards.
CATAAAGGCTTTTACTTTTCTTCAGAATATGGCAATAATCCTAAATATCATGGTCCAGGCATTAACAAACTTTATTATTTCAACCTAGACACCAAGCAACATAACGAAGTTAATTTAGACTGGGATTTTGGTCATGCTGGTAGCTATTATGTTGTTGGTAACGATATTGTGGTAAGTCTTGCAAATAAAACCACGCGCCGACTCGCCTTTTACCAAAAAAATGGAAATAATTGGACAAAAAAAGCTATCGATCTCAAGGATAAAAACGACCATGTTACTATTGCCAATGTTTCAGAAGACGGCACTAAATTAGTCTACAGTTACTCAACAGCATCAAAATTACCAAGCTACCATGTGGCCAATTTAAAAGCAAACAAATTGTCTAATGAAAACAATCTAGTTAAACTCAATAAAAACCTCGACAAAAAATCTATCACCAAAAGTGAAGTCATGGTTTGGAAAGGCTATAACGATGAGGAGGTTACCGGCATTTTATACTACCCCGAAAATTATGAAGAAGGTAAACGCTATCCCTTAATGCTCTCTATTCATGGTGGACCATCGGGTGTCGATTTAGATACTTGGTCTGAGCGCTGGAGCACCTATCCTAATATTTTGGCACAAAAAGGAATGTTTGTATTAAAACCCAATTATCACGGCTCAAGTAATCACGGTTTAGCTTTTGTTGAAAGCATCAGAGAAAATTATTACGAACCCGAAATGGAAGATATTATCAAAGGAATTGAAGTATTGCATGAGCAAGGTAAAATTGATAAATCGCAAATAGGCACCATGGGTTGGTCTAACGGAGCGATTTTAACCACAATGCTTACTGTGCGTTATCCAGAATTATTTAAAGTGGCTGCTCCAGGTGCTGGTGATGTTAACTGGACGTCCGATTATGGGACCTGCCAATTTGGGGTCAGTTTTGATCAGCACTATTTTGGTGGTGCACCATGGGACGATAAAGACGGAAAAATTTACAACGAAAACTATATTTTGAAGTCTCCATTATTCGAAATTGAAAAGATAAAAACACCGACTATAATATTTCATGGTAGTAAAGACAGAGCTGTGCCAAGAGATCAAGGTTGGGAATATTATCGAGGCCTTCAGCAAGTAGGACAAGCTCCAGTTCGTTTTTTGTGGTTTCCAGATCAACCGCACGGTTTAGGAAAAATAACCCATCAACTCCGTAAAATGAAGGAGGAAATTACCTGGATCGAAACCTATCTCTTAAACAAAGCTCCAACGGAAAACGAAGCTTTTAAAAAGGAGAGCCCGCTTGCTAATTTAATTGCATTACAAGAGGTTAAAAGTACCAATGGCTTCTATGGAGAACTGCACAAAGAACAGCTCATTCCAGAAACAGTGCTGTTAAAAAAAGATTCCATTTCACTTGGACGATTTGAAGTGACTAATGCGCAATTTAAAGCTTTTGATGATAGCTACAAATTTATGAATGGCCAGGACAATTATCCTGTGGTAGTTTCGAAATCTCAGGCCACTGCCTATGTAAAATGGTTATCAACTTACACCGGAAGCACCTATCGACTACCCAACGAAAAAGAAGCAAAGGCACTTCATAAGCAGGCTAGAAAAACAGCAAAAAACGAAAATACTCTTAATGCTTGGGCTGGTTACGATGTAGTAAAAAGCGATGCGCATAAGCTTATGGAAAAAATAAAATCCATTTCCACAACACTAATCAAACCTGTTGGAAGCTCCGAGGCTTTTAAAATTGATGATGCTAAAGTGTATGACTTAGGAGGAAATGTAGCAGAATATGCTGAAGATGGAATTTATGGCTATAGCGCTTATGACTTTTTTGATGCCAATGACGATTCGCGAATTACGAGTTCTTATGTGGGCTTCCGTGTTGTGAAAGACTAATTATAAATGAGCAAGGTTTCTTGTTATCAAAACGTTTTTTAAAAATTTATTAAGAAAGATTTAGCACTTCAGCCGTCGCTAATCCTTTGAAAATAGTTTTAATAGCCGTATCTTAAAGGTACATTTTTAAATATAAAAAACAACATGAAACCTTTTACACATAAAGAATTTGAAACACTTGCCCAACATAAAAATGACATTTGCATATCCTTATTTATGCCCACCAACCGAAGAGGCAAAGAAGTCATCGAAGAAAAAGACAAATCGCTTTTAAAATCGCGTTGGAATGAATGTAAAAAAGAACTCGAACATAGAGAAGTCGCTAAGGATACCATTCAAGCCATAGCGAAACCTATTGAAGATTTATTAAACGATGGGGAATTCTGGCGTCACCAATCAGACGGACTAGCCATTTTTGCTTCAAAAGATTATTTAGCGACATTTACCTTACCTATCAATTTTATGAAATACTCTCATATAGGTCATCAATTTTATTTAAAACCACTAACACCGGGCTTGTCGGGCGATGGCAAATTTTTTGTGCTGTCCCTACAAATTAAGGAAGTGCGCTTTTATGAAGCCACAAAATATACTATCGAAGAATTAAAGATAGACGATATTACACCTAATACCCTCAGAGATCGAGTTGGTTATGACTACGAGGAAAAACATTTACAGTTTAGAACCCAACAAGAGGGAAAAGGAAACGCAACCTTTCACGGACACGGCGGCAGTGACAACAAAACAAAAAATGAAATATTTCAGTTTTATAGAGCCATTGATAATGGGATCAGCGATCTGTTAAATAAGGAAAAAGCACCCTTATTAGTGTTTTGTCAAGATTATTTGTTCTCGATTTACAAAGACGCCAATACCTATAAAAATCTATATGATACACCTATACCCGGCAATCCTAATGATGTGGATATCTTAGGACTTCACGATAAGGCCTTACATTTATTAGAGCCTTATTTCAAAACAAAGGAAGAAGAAAAACTAAAAAGCTACACTAATGTGGGTCTTAGTCAGAAAAGCACATCAATCCATGATATTATTCCAGCGGCCTTCGAAGGAAAAATTGATACTCTATTTTTAGAGAATAGAGAAGAAATTTGGGGAACTTATAATCCAAAAAATAGAGCCGTAAAAATAGACGAAAAACAAACATCTGAGAATTGTTCACTTATGAATCTTGCTGCAGTAAAGGTGATTGAAAATAGTGGTTCAGTCTTTTTAAAAGAATCCGCCTTCTTACCAAATAAAGAGGCTAAAATGAATGCGTTGTTTCGTTACAGTTAGACATAAATTTAATGATAAAAAAAAGCGAACAGATTTAAATTTGTTCGCTTTTTTTATGCCTTTACTGAAAATTTAGTGTTCGACAAGCACTAAGGAAATCGACGTATTACAATTATTACTTCGAATAATTCAAGTGAAATGAGTTTGAGATCAAGCAAAATTTAAAATGGTAACTACTAGCGCTCCAATTGACAATGTCAGGTTGAGCGCAGTCGAAACCTCTTTTATATCTAGAGAAATCATGACCTTTCACTTGCCTTAGAATCGTATTTGTATAAAAAATATCATTTCAAGTAATGTTTGAGATGGCAATGATAAATGAGATAAACTTTTGAGCCTAAAATCAAAATGCTTTAATTCGAACTCCCGTCAGTACTATTCTTTCCTGACTTCCGCAACAAAAAAACCCACAAAATATAAGGGTCTAAATTATAGC
>CAYMDB010000065.1:758-11115 GCA_964388865.1 uncultured Flavobacteriaceae bacterium | reverse complement strand
AGAAATTGCTTATGCTACAGGATTTAACGATCCCAACTGGTTTAGTAAAGCCTTTAAAGACGAATTTAAAGCAAGTCCTTCTGTTTTTCGTAATTAACAAAATATCAGTATTTTAAATTTATATTGAAAAGATAGTCCCTATCATTTTTAGTCCTTTTGACAAAATACTCCTTGTTTTTGAAAGAATACTCTAGATCATTTTTTAAAGTTAACAATAGGTTTGTAAGGCTATTAATTATTAAATCATTGTGATATGAAAACCTCTACTCTCCTTTTAATTTTACTCGTCTTTAATTCTAGCATCCTTTTGTCTCAATTTGCTAACTGGCTTCTGGCTGTTGTTAATCCAGTTGTTATGGTAGGCTCTGAGATCTTGTTACTCTTTGGATATTTTGTGCATAACACTGTTAAGGCGGTAAGAGCTGCTTTTGATATCGATTTTCAGTTTTAACACTATAGCCCTTGAAATCCCTACACAATGAAAGCACTACAATTTTCTTTTCTTCTAACGCTAATGTCTTTAGTTAGCGTTGCACAGGTTGGAGTGGGTACAACAGATCCAAAGGCGAGTTTAGACATAGCCGCTAGTAGCCTTACAAACCCAACAAACACCGACGGTCTTTTAATACCAAAAATTAACAATTTCCCTAGTAGCAATCCGGGACCAGACCAAGATGGCATGATGGTTTATGTCACTGGAAATGGCGCGCTTGCAAAGGGCTTTTATTATTGGGATCATGGGAGTACATCTTGGGTAAGCGTATTGGGAAGTAGAAGCATAAACGATTTAGCCGATGGAAAAAGCGATAATGATGGAAGCGATAATGGCTCTTCTATTTTTCTAGGTGACGGAGCAGGCAATAGTGATGATGAAACAAATAATGGCAATGTAGGTATTGGCAAAAATGCTTTACAATTCAATTCATCTGGTCATTCAAACCTTGGAATTGGTTTCCAATCCATGCTATTTAATACTACAGGCACTAACAATACAGCCCTAGGAAGGCAAGCCTTATTAACTAATACTACTGGAGATTTAAACGTTGCCATAGCACCTTATGCACTTTACAATAATCTTTCTGGAAGCAGAAATATAGCCATTGGTCATTCGTCACTTTATAATAATCAAGGCGAAAATAATGTTTCTGTAGGCATCAATTCACTTTTCAATAATACCTCAGGCTCAGAAAACATAAGTGTAGGTTACAACAGCTTATATTCGGCAACAACAGCTTCTAGCAATACCGCTGTAGGCTCTTATGCACTATTTAATACCACTACTGGAGGGCATAATACCTCAATTGGATATGGCTCTCTTTCCACCAATAGTACTGGACAAAACAATACAGCATTAGGCTTTTGGTCTGGATACAATTCTACGGGTAATGATAATGTATATTTAGGCTATAGAGCCGGATTTTCTAATACGGATAATAACAGGCTTTTTATTGAAAATACAGATTCAAACACCCCTTTAATTTATGGCGAGTTTGATACGGACATCGTAAGAATTAATGGTGAATTTGAAATTGGAAACCCAACATTAACAGGTTATGCTTTTCCAATTGTAGATGGGACAAACGGACAGGTTTTGATCACAGATGGTGCTGGCAATGTATCTTTTCAAGATATTTCAACAGAAGATAGTGATTGGTATATACAAGGTGGTTCCTCATCACCTACAAGCATTAACGATAATATCTTTACGCAAGGAAATGTAGCAATTGGTAATACATCAAGCTCAGGACAAACACTTTATGTTGAAACCAACCCAGCTGTAAATAGCACATCAATATCAAATGTTCTAACACCTATATCTTCAGGTCTTGTTAGAGGTATAGAGAATAGTGCTACCTTAAATGGCACTACCAATGCCTATCTTTTAAGTAACAGTATTGGTGGCAATAGCAATGGTTCTTCTATACAAGCCATACGCAACTCTTTTTCAGGATCAGGTAGCGGAGCTAAAACAGGTATGTACAATTTCTTTACTTTCGGATTTTCTGGTATAGCCAGAGGCATTGTCAATTATTTTGACAATACTGGCATTGATGGAGCAACCGGAATTACCAATACATTTGACTCCACCAATCCATCGTCTTATAATACTGGAGTTTATAATCAGGCTTTCTCGACCCATAGTTCAAGTTATCTTTACGGCAATAGAACTCTTTTTAGTGGAGCATCCGTAAGCAACGAAGCATATGGGACCTACAATGTCGTCTCTACAACGGGGACAGATTATGGAGTCTATTCTCGAGTTGATAATAATTCAACTGATTACGCAGCATTCTTTTCTGGGAGAGTGTCTGTTGGAAATGATCCCGCATTAAACCGCTATTTCTTACCAGGAAACGATGGCTCAGCTGGCCAAGTTATGACTACAGATGGTGCTGGGAACATCAATTTTCAAGATAGTTTTACAGACAGGGATTGGTTTGAGGTAGGATCAGCAAATCCTCCTAATTCTATCAATGATGATAAATATACCGATGGTAGTTTGTCCATTGGAAAAAATACAGCTGCAATTGGTTTAGTAGATTTAGAAAATGATAATAGAGAGGTTACCCTATCCCTTTTACATACTTATGACCCACCTTCAATATCATCACCAAAAATAGGTATTCAAAATACAATGAATTCTACAGAACAAAATACGGCCATACTCAATGAGCTTCTAGGTGACAGCGCGTCGAAAACTGGGGTAAATAATTTTTTTAGTGGTAATATGGCGTCAGGCTTGTCAACAGGAATATCTAGTGGATTTGAAAATACTGGTGGTGCCAATCAAATTGGTGTTTATAACACATTTGCAAGTACGTCTTCAACAGGTGAAATAACAGGATTAAGGAATTGGTTTCAGAACGGCTCCAATTATACGAGTTTTATTACAGGTATAAAAAATGATTTTAACACTGATAATAACGGAGAACATACAGCAATTTTAAACACGTTTACAGGAACTGGCACTGGTATTAAATACGGTATAAAAAATATTTATTCAGGTACAGGAAATGGTGTTTTCTATGGTAATTATACTGAATTAACAAACACAGGAACAGCAAATAAATATGGAAACTATATTTCAATTCTTAGTACGTCTGGAGGTTCACATTATGGAGTTTATAGTGATGTAAGAAGCGCAATAGGTTATGCAGCTTATTTTATTGGACGGACTTCTCTAGGTAATAATACAACCAATCGATATCTTATGCCTACTAATGATGGCACAAATGGACAAGTTATGACTACTGATGGCGCAGGCAATGTAACTTTTCAAGATGCTGCCATTAACACAGACAATCAGCAAGTAGATACTTTTGGACTAGTCGGTAATACCTTAGGAATTTCATTAGAAGATGATGGTGTACCTGTTCAAACAGTTAATCTAGGTAATCTTAGCTTTAATGTTAATAATTTCTCATTAGCAGTATCCACCTTGTCTGGGCTTTACATCCATGGCGGAACAGGTTATGAAAAAATGGCATTTGGCACCATTGATATCGATACACAAGCCGAATATTTAACGGCAAATAGAAGGTTTAGAGCCACAAATGATGGTTATTATCGCATCAATGCGACCTATACTACCACGTCAAACTACACCACGAGTAACTATGGCATTGCGGTATATAAAAATGGAACTTTGATAAAAGAAAACACCTTTACACATGTGTACGATGTGCCAGATGGTATATTGCATAGAGCAATAGATTGTATAGTACAACTAGATGCCCTTGAATATGTTGAAATATATATGTACAGCACCTTAAGCGGTGTAATTATAGACCAAAATCCTTCAAAAACATATTTTGAAGTAGAACGTATTAGATAGAATGTAAAGCATAATTGGATTGTCTTCAATTATATTTTTTGAGCAAAGAAAGCCGGAGTAGGGATCGGCTTTCTTTTTTTTCTTGCCTTCGCAAGCATCTCACAAAACTCATTTTAGTCTTCTTAATTTTTTAGTTTCAACGCTTAAGTTTTCGTAATTTGCATGCTGGTGAGGTTGTCTAAAAGTACATTTCTTAAAGACTGTCACATTGAGCGTAGGCGAAATGCTTGATAACAAAAAGTTTAGTTGTCTCAACTATCCTCAAAATGACAGATAAGCGTACTTTTTAGACCGCTTCATTTTAACGTCATCTTGAACCTTTTCAAAACTAAAACAATTCATAGTGTATTGCATTTCATTTTGCTTCGCAAGGTACTTTTATGAAACTATATGTTCATTTGAAGTAATGCTCAAAATGATTAAATAACTAAACTTATATAATTCTAATGTCAGACCAAAAACGTCTCTTTCTTGTCGATGCCTACGCCCTTATTTTTCGCGGCTATTACGCCTTTATAAAAAACCCAAGAATAAATTCTAAAGGAGAGGACACCTCTGCTATCATGGGTTTTATGAATTCACTTTTAGACGTTATAAAACGTGAGCGACCAGATCATTTGGCGGTTTGTTTTGATAAAGGTGGAAGTGTTGACCGCGTAGAGATGTTCGAAGCCTACAAAGCCAATAGAGACGAAACGCCCGAAGGTATAAAAACTGCCATTCCGTATATCTGTAAAATTCTTGAAGCCATGCATATTCCAATTATGGTAAAAGAAGGTTTTGAGGCCGATGATGTTATCGGGACACTTTCGCGTCAGGCGGAAAAGGAAGGCTACAAAACGTTTATGGTAACACCCGATAAAGATTTTGCACAGTTAGTCACCGATAATGTGTTTATGTACCGCCCTGTTTTTGGGGGTGGTTACGAAACTTGGGGCATTCCAGAGGTGAAGAAAAAATTTGAAGTTGAGACTCCAGACCAAATTAAAGATCTTTTGGGTATGATGGGAGACGCTTCAGATAATATTCCGGGTTTACCTGGTGTAGGTGAAAAAACAGCAAAGAAGTTTATTAAAGAGTTTGGTAGTATGGAAAATCTTTTGGCCAATACAGACAAGCTGAAAGGTAAAATGAAAGAAAAGGTAGAGGCCTCAAAAGAACTAGGTATGCTCTCAAAACAGCTTGCTACTATTATGCTCGATGTTCCAGTGACCTTTAACGCTAAGGATTTTGAACTCGATCATCCCGATGTAGAAAAAGTAAAAGAAATTTTTCAAGAATTAGAATTTAGACGACTCACCGATAATTTCATAAAAACATTTGCCCCTGAGGAAGAAGCCACTTCAACTTCAAATTCGGCTTCAACTTCAACTTCAACCCCAACCTCAGCCGGCGAAGGCCAATTTTCATTATTCGGAGCAAATCCTTCAACAGCTTCAGCGACAAATCCTGTTGCAACAGATAACTCAAGACAAACAATTGAAACTTCATCCCATTTTTACCAAAGTGTAGCTTTTGGGATGGCAACAAAACTGTTTGTTAATAATTTAATGAACCAAACTTCAGTATGCTTTGATACGGAAACCACTGGACTCAACCCATTAACGGCAGAACTCGTTGGTATTGCGTTTTCATGGGAAGCTGGTAAGGGCTTCTATGTTCCGATTCCTGAGGACCAAAAGGAAGCTCAAGAGGTCATAGAAGTATTGAGACCCTTTTTCGAAAATGAAAGCATTCAGAAAATTGGTCAGAATTTGAAATACGACATCAAAGTTTTAGCCAAATACAATATTGAAGTAAAAGGCAAACTCTTTGATACCATGTTAGCGCATTATCTAATAAATCCAGATATGCGTCATAATATGGATGTTTTGGCAGAGACTTACCTCAATTACACACCGGTTTCCATTACCGAACTCATAGGGAAAAAGGGAAAGAATCAGCTTACAATACGCGATGTGCCACTCGAAAAACAAACGGAATATGCCGTTGAGGATGCCGACATTACGCTTCAGCTCAAAGAACATTTCGAAAAAGAATTAGGTGAAGCCAAAACACAGAAATTATTTGACGAAATTGAAATTCCGCTGCTGCGTGTTCTCGCTGCCATGGAATTGGAAGGCATAAATTTAGATACCGTATTTCTAAATTCCCTATCAGAACAACTCAATGCAGACATTGAAAATCTCGAAAAGCAAATTTACGAAGCGGCTGGTGAAGAATTCAATATTGCATCTCCTAAACAATTAGGAATTATCTTGTTTGAAAAACTAAAATTGGTTGATAAACCTAAGAAAACCAAAACAGGTCAATACGCAACTGGCGAAGATATTTTGTCATATTTAGCAAAAGACCATGACATTATAAAGAATATTTTAGACTATCGTGGACTTTCAAAATTGAAAAGCACTTATGTAGATGCATTACCGCTGCAAGTTGAAGAATCCACAGGTCGCGTGCACACCGATTATATGCAAACGGTTGCAGCTACAGGCCGTTTGAGTAGTAACAATCCAAATTTACAAAATATTCCTATCCGCACCGAACGCGGAAGACAAGTGCGAAAAGCTTTCGTACCACGAAACGAGGAATACACTTTACTCGCTGCCGATTATTCTCAAATAGAACTGCGCATTATTGCAGCCTTAAGCGAAGAAGAAACTATGATTGAAGCTTTTAAAAATGGTGAGGACATTCATGCTTCTACTGCTTCAAAAGTATTTAATGTTCCCTTGGCTGAAGTCACACGAGAACAACGTAGCAATGCCAAGACAGTTAACTTCGGCATTATTTATGGAGTTTCAGCTTTTGGTCTGAGCAATCAAACCGATTTGTCTCGTAGTGAAGCCAAAGACTTAATTGACACCTATTACGAAACCTACCCGAAGTTAAAAGCCTATATGAGCAAGCAAGTTGATTTTGCTCGCGATCATGGCTATGTGCAAACGGTTTTAGGAAGACGTCGTTACCTTAAAGATATCAATTCTAGAAATGCTGTTGTTAGAGGTGCTGCAGAACGTAATGCTGTAAATGCACCGATACAAGGAAGTGCTGCCGACATCATTAAAATTGCGATGATTAAGATTTTTGAAAAACTCGAAAAAGGGAATTACAAGTCTAAAATGCTTTTACAGGTGCACGATGAATTGGTATTTGATATTTACAAACCAGAATTGGCAGACCTTCAAACTTTAATCAAAACCGAGATGGAAAATGCCTATCAACTCACGGTTCCCTTAGATGTAGAAGTTGGGCTTGGAAATGACTGGTTAGAAGCACATTAAATAGTTTTAACTCTAGAATTGTCTCCTAAAAAAAACTTTAGAGGTGCATAATGTTTGCTTAAATTTGGGGTTAAAAAAAGGTTTAAATTAACAAAGAACGCGTCGATTAAACAAGCTCAATTTAAGCCGTTATTTGAGCAAGTCGGATATTTTTAGTATTTTGAGGAACAACCAACGAATCAAAAATGCTAAAAGCAACTACCAATACAGTACTACATTATGCGATATTCGCTTTACTTTTCCTAACACTATTAAACTGTAAGGAATCATTAGAACAAGGGGAAAATCGGGCAATGTTAGGAACATCATCGATAAAACGAGATCTTCATGATATTAAAAAGGAGGGGAAACTCAAGGCGCTAACCGTATATAGTGGCACAAGTTACTTTCTTTACAAAGGGCAACCGATGGGTTACGAATTTGAACTCCTACAACGTTTTGCAGACTACCTTGAGGTTGAACTCGAAATTATTGTCGTAAAGGATATGGACGAACTCATCAGCAAACTCAATGCCGGTGAAGGAGATTTATTGGCGCATGGCTTAACTATAACTTCCAATATAAAAGAATCGGTTGCCTTTACGGACTATCTGTATTTAACTAAACAAGTCCTTGTTCAAAAAAAACCGGACAATTGGCGATCAATTAATTGGCTTCAATTAAAGAATTCTTTGATTCACGATCCAATGGACCTATTAAATGATACCGTATCTATTCGAAAGGAATCCTCGTACAAAGAACGTATTCTTAATCTCTCTGAAGAGCTTGGTGGCAACATTTATATTGAAGAACTTCCAGGTAATCTTCAAACTGAAGAAATCATTAAAAAAGTAGCCAATGGCGAAATAAAATATACCATTGCCGATAAAAACATTGCAAGCATAACAGCGTCGTACTACCCCATTATTGATATTAGAGTCCCTGTAAGTTTTTCGCAGCGTGTTAGTTGGGCAACTCGACATAATTCACCTGAACTTTTAGAGGCGACTAATTTATGGCTGAAAGATTTTAAAAAAGAAATCGATTACAATGTGATCTACAATAAATATTTTAAGAACCGAAGAGATTTTAAAAGACGGGTAAAAAGTGATTTTTACAGTTTAAACAAACAAGAAATTAGTCCTTATGACGATCTCATTCAGAAGCATTCAGAAAAAATAAATTGGGACTGGCGTTTGGTAGCCTCCTTAATCTACCAAGAATCTAGATTTGACCCTAACAACAGCTCATGGGCAAATGCTAGGGGCTTAATGCAAATTATGCCAAAAACAGCGCTGGAATTAGGCGTTACGGACCCTGCAAATCCACAGCAGAGTATCAGAGGAGGTACGACTTATCTCAACCAAATATGGAAAAAATTTGAAAACATTAAAGATTCCATACAGCGTACTAAATTCACTATGGCATCCTATAATTGTGGCTTATACCATGTAAAAGATGCTCAAAAACTTGCTCAAAAAAGAGGTCTTAATGCACAGACTTGGGATGATAGTATTGAAGATGTTGTTTTAGGATTGAGCCTTCCTAAAAATTATAAAGATCCCGTCGTTAAATACGGTTACGTTAGAGGTATTGAACCCTATAATTATGTCAATCAAATTTTTAATCGTTACGAGCATTACACGCAGTTTATATCAAAATAGCACATGTTTGAGGTTATACCATCCTCAAATTGTTATAAAAATAAATGATTCACTGGGATAGTCTCATAACGCATCATTTTACTGTAAATCTTTCGTTATTTTGAAGTAATATTGCAATGTATTTGCAATTATGAGTAGTATTTCAAAAGACATAGCCAAAGCCGTGGCACTTCTAAATGCTGAAGACATCGTAGCCATTCCTACAGAAACGGTTTATGGTTTAGCAGGAAACATCTTCAGCGAAAAAGCTATTAAAGCCATTTTTGAAACGAAGAAGCGCCCATTTTTTAATCCGCTTATTGTGCATATTTCCGATGCTTATAAATTATCAGAAATTGTAACCCATATTCCAGAAAAAGCAAAATTATTAGCCGCTGCGTTTTGGCCAGGACCACTGACTTTAGTTTTACCTAAGCAATCCACTATTCCAGATATAATTACTGCCGGAAAAGGTACCGTAGCCGTAAGAGTGCCAAATCATCTCCTAACTTTAGAGTTGTTAAGGCAACTGCCTTTTCCATTAGCCGCACCAAGTGCCAATCCGTTTGGCAGTATTAGTCCAACCACAGCAGCACACGTAGAAAACTATTTTAAAGACCGTGTTAAGCTCGTGCTAGATGGTGGCAAATGTAAAAGCGGCATTGAATCGACCATTATAGGTTTTGAAAATGAGCAACCCATTATTTACCGTTTGGGCTCAACTTCTATTGAAGCCATTGAAGCCATTGTCGGAAAAATTAAAGTCAAAAACAAAAAAGAGGAAAATCCGGACGCCCCTGGGATGTTAGCGCGTCATTACGCCCCAAAAACAAAAACTATTTTGATGGATAATGTTGCGGACAGTCTAAAACATTTTCCCAATAAAACTATTGGACTACTTGTGTTTCATTCCGAAATATCAGATAATCGTATTAAATCTCAAATTGTATTGTCTAAACGCAGGGATATGGCAGAAGCCGCGTCAAAACTTTATGAGGCCTTACATCAACTAGATAAATTAGATTTAGACCTTATTATTGCTGAAAAATTTCCAGATTTCGGACTTGGAAAATCCATAAACGACAGACTTACTAGAGCGACAAAAAGCTAGCTAATTAATCAATTTAGAAAACTGCTTGATTTTCAACATAAAAAAACCTCTCACTAAGGTTTGCTAATCCAATACTTTGTCATAAATTTGCAAACTCTTTTTTGAAGAGGAATGTTTAATCTATTGTGTCATTTAAGGCACAATTATAAATCAAATTAGTGTGGATACATTAAGCTACAAAACAGTTTCAGCTAACAAAGCTACCGTTAATAAGGAGTGGGTTTTAGTTGATGCTGAAGGACAAACTTTAGGTCGCTTAGCTTCAAGAGTAGCAATACTTTTAAGAGGTAAGCACAAACCTAATTTTACGCCACACGTTGATTGCGGTGATAACGTAATTGTTGTAAACGCAGAAAAAATCAACTTAACTGGAAACAAATGGACGGAAAAAAGTTACATCCGTCACACAGGTTATCCGGGTGGTCAAAAAAGTTTGACGGCTACTGAAATGTTTGAGAAAGACCCAACCAGATTAGTAGAGAAGTCAGTAAAAGGAATGTTGCCT
>CAYMDB010000065.1:0-748 GCA_964388865.1 uncultured Flavobacteriaceae bacterium | reverse complement strand
AGGTGCTGCTCTTTTTAGAAATTTAACAGTTGTTAATGGTTCAGCACATGCTCACGAAGCACAAAAACCAAAGGCAATTAATTTAAACGAAATTAACTAATGGAAGTAATTCACAAAATTGGCCGTAGAAAGACGGCTGTTGCTCGTGTTTATGTCGCCGAAGGAAAAGGTAACATTACAGTGAACAAAAAAGACATGGCGGATTATTTTAGTACTTCAACCTTGCAGTACAAAGTAAACCAACCTTTAGTCATGACTAACAATGATGGCAACTTTGATATTACTGTTAACGTATATGGAGGTGGTATCACCGGCCAGGCAGAAGCAATACGTTTAGGCTTATCTCGTGCAATGTGCGAGTTAGATCCTGAAAACAGAGCAATATTAAAGCCAGAAGGTCTATTAACTAGAGATCCAAGAATGGTAGAGCGTAAGAAATTCGGACAGAAGAAAGCGCGTAAGAAATTCCAGTTCTCAAAACGTTAATATCCAACAAAACCAACGTCATGCTGAGCGCAGTCGAAGCATCTTTTTAAATTTCTATTGCGCTCAATTGACATTAAACCCGCCACATTCCAATAGTTATTGGGAGGCACTTTATTAAACAAATCTGAAATAATTTCAAGAAAAACAAACCAGTTATTGTTGTCCATGATGGAAACATCGGGATCTAGTTTAGCATCTAAATGAAGCCAAGAGCTACAAGTTAATCACTCACAGCCAAATGGAACATTGCTAATTCAACAGA
>CAYMDB010000064.1:0-11117 GCA_964388865.1 uncultured Flavobacteriaceae bacterium | reverse complement strand
ACATACAAAGAAATCAGCACCACGTCATTTTTTAACTTCGTTAACACCTCCGGTTTTACCCAAACATTCTGTTCCATTTTACGACAATTAACACAAGCCCAACCGGTAAAATCGAGCATTACAGGCTTGCCCACTTTTTTAGCATAAGCCAAGCCTTTTTCATAATCATTAAAGGCCAAAATATCATGAGGAGCTAACAAGTGTGCCCCATCAGGGATTTCAATAGAACTTGTTGAGGCACTTCCACCTTTTGAACTTCCAACACCATAAGGAGATTCACTATAATCTAAAGGGGGTGGAAAGGCACTAATTAAATTTAACGGTGCACCCCAAAGTCCGGGAATCATATAAATTGTAAAGGTTAATGTTAGTAAACCTAATAAGAGTCGTCCCACTGAAATATGACTTAGAGGCGAATCATGTGGTAAACGAATTTTTCCGAAGAGATACAAAGACAAAGCTCCAAAAATAGCAATCCAAATGGCCAAAAATACTTCACGCTCTAAAAAGTGCAACTGAAGCACTAAATCGGCCTGAGATAAAAATTTAAAGGCTAAGGCTAACTCTAAAAATCCAAGAACCACTTTAACGGTATTTAACCAGCCACCAGACTTTGGCAACGAATTTAACCACCCTGGAAATGCAGCAAATAAAGCAAAAGGTAAAGCTATGGCTGTAGAAAAGCCCAGCATTCCAATTACAGGTGCAACACCGCCTTTAGATGCGGCTTCAACTAAAATCGTTCCAACGATCGGCCCAGTACAAGAAAATGACACAATCGCTAAGGCCAGTGCCATAAAAAATATCCCTACTAGCCCACCTCTATCGGCTTGTCGGTCAGCTTTATTGGCCCAAGAATTAGGAAGTACAATTTCAAAAGCTCCTAAAAATGAAATGGCGAATACCACTAAAAGCAGAAAGAAAATAACATTAAACCACACGTTTGTCGCTAAGGCATTTAACGCATCGGCACCAAAAATGGCTGTGATTATTGTTCCCAATAACACATAAATAACTATAATTGATAAACCATAAATGATGGCATTCCGAATTCCTTTGGCTTTAGACTGGCTTTGTTTAATAAAGAAACTAACCGTCATAGGAATCATAGGAAACACGCATGGAGTTAGTAAGGCTACAAATCCGGATAGAAAAGCCACAAGAAAAATAGACCATAAGCCTCTATTCGTTTTTTCAGTGTCTGCAGTAAATTCCTCCGTACTCGATTTGGTAACCGCAGTGGCTTGAGTTAAATCAAATTCTAAATCCACATAAGTAGGAGCCGTGCAACGTTCATCGTTACAAGACATAAAACCAACCTCCGCTTTAATAGAATTAATATTATCATTTGTTAGATTTATTTTTTGTCTAAATTGAGCGGTCTTTTTAAAGAATTTAATTCGCATATCAAAGACTTGATCCATTTCTTCAATGCCTTTCTCTTCTTTGGTTTTGCCATCAAGCGAAAAGCCCTCTTCGTCATTATAATAGAAACTCGTCGGTATTGGTCCGCTTTCAGGTACGTCCTGTGCATAAAGTTTCCAACCCTCATCCATGGTAGCATGTGAGACCAATATATATTCGGCTTCGTTTATTTTTTCAACTGAGGTTTTCCATTTTACAGGTTCAAAAATCTGTGGACTTTCACTTGAAAAAATTGATGAATTTTCATCGGAATTGGCTTCACTATTTTTAGCCTCTTCCAAATTAAACTTAAGTTCGATATAGTTGGGAGGTAAGCATTTTGAATCGTCACAAACCATAAATTCCACTTCACCTTCAACTATGGATAACTCATTATTTAAAACTTTAATACGTTGTCTAAACTCAGCTTTTTTCTCGAAAAACTTAATTTTCATTTCAAAAACTGGGTCATCAAAGGTTTTACCTTCTTCTTCAATAGTGCTATTTATTAATTGGTATGCTGCATCGGTTTTATAAGAAAAGTTTGTAGCGATTGGGCCACCTTCAGGAACATCTTGTGAGTATAAATGCCAATTATCGTCAATAGAAGCGGTAATGATAAGATCGTATTCTGTGTCTGAAATTTTTTCTGTAGCCGTCACCCATTTCACAGGTTCGAAAACTTGTGCGTATAAGTTGAAAGAAAAACAGAATATTAAAAGACAAAACAGACGCACTTTTTTTAAAGTCATAAATAAAGGGTTAAACACAAATGTAGTTTTTGTGATAGTCATATTAATTAAGAGTCGTCTAATTTATAAAAACCTTAAGAAATTAGGCTGATTTAAGACATAAAAAAACCGAACTTTAGGTTCGGTTAAACGATCTATGATTTTATTTCAATGTCAAGGATATCGTCATGTTTCCACTTTGAAATACCGCCTTTTAGATCGTATATTTTTTTAAAGCCTGCAGCTTTGAGCTTTTTAGCGCATATAGCGCTTCGATTGCCTGTTTTACAATATAAAATCACAGGTTTTTCTTTATCTAACTTGGCGATGTCTTCGTCGAAAGTTGGTGACTGAAAATCTATATTTTGAGAATGTGCCACTCTATATTCGTCATATTCCTCTGGTGTTCTCACATCAATTAATTGCGCATCCTCCAGATCTAAAATAGTCTGCATTTCTTCAGCAGTAATAAGCTGGGCGTCACTTGTTGTGTTTCCATACGTGCAACTTAAAACAAGGGTAACAGCCAAAAAAAGAACATATGTAAATCTTAGTTTTTTCATAATATAAGTTTTAATGACTATATTTTAAATAAGCCCGTTATCCGATCCAAGCGTTATAACCACCATCTAAATTGTAGGCGTTTTTAAAGCCTAATTCATTTAATATGGAACAGGCTTGTCCGCTTCGCGCTCCAGATCGGCAATACACATAATAGTTTTTGGTTTTGTCTAACTTTTCAACCTCGTCAATAAAACCTTGTCCTTTATAAATATCAATATGAACTGCATTTGGTATCATACCCATATCTACTTCTTCTTGTGTTCTTACGTCTAAAACAACAGCATTGTTGTCGCTTTTGAGTTGCTCTGACCAATCATCTTTGGATAAATTCACGTTAATCAATTTAATATGTTCTACAAAATTAACTTTTCTTTGGGATATAGACGAAAAAAATCCGAAGTGTTACACTTCAGATTTATTATTTAACAGCTCATGTTAATTTAGATTGAGCCAAGCACATTTTCATTTAAGAAGCTAAACCTTTATAGTACAACCAATTGCTCGTGTTTCTTTAACTTTTACATCTTCATTATTAATAAGCGCATCCACTGCGTCTTCCACATAGGTTGTTGTTACTGCTGCGGCGTCTTTATAATTATCATCAATAGCACCAATGTATTTTACCTGATTTCCTTTGGTGGTTTTCTGTAGCACATAAACATGTGGTGTTTTGGTTGCTCCGTATTGCGGATAAATACTTTGATTTTTATCCATTACATACGGAAATGTGAAACCTTTGGCTTTAGCTCTGGCTCTCATGGCATCCATATTATCGCCTGGTTTTACTTCTGTATTATTCGGCATGATGGCAATGACTGGATAATCTTTTGAAGCGTATTTTTTATTTAAAGCTTCTATTCTATCTTCGTAAGCCACCGCATACGGACAGGTATTGCATGTGAAAATTACAATGAATCCTTTGGCATCTTTATAGTTGGATAGTGAAACCATATGACCATCAATATTTTCTAAGCTGAAGTCGGTAGCCATATCACCAACCTTATAACCGTTTTGTGCGTTTGCTGTAAATATTAGCATGGTGCATACCAACACCATAGTTGAAAGTAGTTTTGAAATTTTCATAGTTTTAATATTTTAAAAATAGTTTGAGTTCGGTTTCTAATTCGTCTTGTGTAAATGACTTTTCATAAAATTGTCGCTGATCACCTTTATATATTATGGTTGCAGGTAAAGCCCCAGACCAATTTTCGTTTATTGCAGAAATCCAGCGGTTTTGGTCGGTATCATCAAAGGCTACCACTCTAGATTGTAAATCGTGCTTTTTTATAAACGGTTTTAATTTGGTATCGTAAGTATCTGGAAAATCTAAACTCGCTAACAATACCTCTACTCCTTTATCTTTATATTTTTCACGAATTGCTTCAAAATAAGGCAACTCTTTCACGCAAGGTGCACACCAGGTCGCCCAAAAGTTCACCACGTGAATTTTATCATCATCCTTATTAATCAGAGGTTCTAAACCATCGTAATCATATACTTCAAGTTGAAATTGATCGGTTACAACGTCATTTTCTACTTTTTCAGTAACCTGAGTCCCATCAGAGTTAGAGCTCTCATTTTTACACGATAATACCAATGCGAATGCAAAAACTACTAAATACCTCATTTAGTAAAGTTATCAATCCAATTTATCACGTTTGAATTTTTAACAAAAAATTAATTTTCAAATCAAAGAAAACAAGTACATTTGTACATACAACAGTTGTATATGCAAGAATTAAATGACATACTAAAAACGAAAGCTAAATTATCCTTATCGCAAGCTTCTGTTCTGAACTTACTGTTTACCACAAATTGGATAAAAGATGAGTTACTCGCGCAATTAAAATCTTTTGATTTATCCTTAGAACAATTTAATGTCTTGAGAATTTTAAGAGGTCAAAAAGGAAAGGCCATTAACTTACAAGATATTCAAGAGCGTATGGTGAGCAAAATGAGTAACACCACGCGCTTGGTAGATAAACTCATCAAGAAAAAATATGTCACCCGCACCACCTGTAAATCTAACAGAAGAAAGGTGGATATATCGATTACGGATTTAGGCTTAGAAATTTTAAAACAAGTTGATCCCCTAATTGATGCTACAGAAAAAAACATGACCAAAAACTTAACTCACGACGAGTTAATTCAATTAAATAAACTTTTAATACAACTCAAAAATCAAAACTAATGAAAAACAAAAATTCAAAAATTGCAATGCTATTTATTTTAACGATGTCGTTAATGTCATTTTCAACTTTAACTGAAAAAGTGGTTGACGTAAAAAGTAGTAAAGTGAACTGGAAAGGTTACAAGGTAACCGGTGAGCACGAAGGCACCATCAACCTTAAAAGCGGAACTCTAACTTTTGATGGTGAAAAATTAACTGGTGGTACTTTTGTTATGGACATGACAAGTATCAACACCACAGACTTAGAAGGCGACTCAAAAGGTAAATTAGACGGTCACTTAAAATCGGCTGACTTTTTTGGAATTGAAAAGCACCCGACCGCCACTATGGAATTCATAAACGTTTCAGGGTCTAATGGTAGCTATAAAGTAAAAGCGAATTTAACTATTAAAGAAACTACCAAAGTTGTTGAGTTTTCAATGAATGTAAAGGACAATACAGCAACTGCAAATGTGGAAATAGACAGAACGGACTACGACATTAAATACGGGTCTTCTAGTTTCTTTGATGGCTTAAAAGATAAAGCGATTTACGATAATTTTGATCTTAATGTGACTTTAACCTTTTAATTTTTAATGCCAAAATTTAAACTTTAAAATTATTTTTAAGATTCCTGTGAAGTAAAAAATCATCTTCACAGGAATCTTTTTCAATAAAGTGTTTGAAATACAAAATTTCATTTCTATCTTTGAACTTTATGAAAATAAATACAAATCATACTTGGTGGTGGAATTTCTCAAACTTACGTTCGTGAAATAATCCTTGGTATGTATATTATATAAAAAAGGCTTGTCATTCACGACAAGCCTTTTTTAATTTAACCTGACACTGAAAAAAAGCATTAATGAAGACTTTTAGTTTATACACACATTACAAAAAAATTCTTGCAGACACCATAACTCCGGTAAGCATCTATCTGAAAATTAGAGATAAATTTCCAAATAGTATCCTGTTAGAAAGTAGTGACTATCACGCCAATGATAATAGTTTTTCTTATATATGTTGTAATCCTATAGCGTCGATTAAAGTGGAAGATGATGTGATTTTCCAAACCTTTCCCGATGGAAGTTCCAAACAAAATAATGTGGGATCCTTGGGTGTTGTCGATGAAATTCACAAATTTACACAGCGTTTTAAGGTCGATACTAACGATGAGTTTAAATTTATAAACAATGGCATTTTTGGTTATACAGCTTATGATGCCGTAAAGTATTTTGAGGATATAAAATTATCGCCTAAAGAAAATTCAATTAAGATTCCAGACATTTATTATGCCGTTTATCAGAATATTATTGCCATAAACCATTTTAAAAACGAAGCTTATATTTTTGCACATTGCTTCGATATAGAGAATAATATTGATGAAATTCTTCAACTTATTCAAACCCGACATTACGCTACCTATAATTTTAAAACCGATGGAGATCTTGAATCAAATCTTACGGATGACCAATACAAACAAAATGTAGAGTTGGCAAAAAAACACTGTGCCAGAGGTGATGTGTTTCAGTTGGTGCTTTCAAAACGATTTTCTCAGAGCTTTAGCGGAGATGAATTCAATGTATACAGAGCCTTACGAAGTATTAACCCCTCCCCTTACCTTTTCTATTTTGACTATGGTAACTTCAAAATTTTTGGAAGTTCTCCAGAAGCACAATTGGTAATCAATAAAGGAAAAGCCGAAATCCATCCCATCGCAGGCACGTTTAAACGAACGGGCAACGATTTAAAAGATGCCGAAATTGCTGAAGACCTCATCACTGATGATAAGGAAAATAGCGAACATGTGATGCTTGTGGATTTGGCAAGAAACGATTTAAGCAGGCACGGTAGTAATGTCACCGTTAAAAACTACAGAGAAGTACAATTTTTCTCCCATGTGATTCATTTAGTAAGTAAAGTTACAGGTACCATACATAAAGATACCGAGACCATGCAGGTGGTAGCCGATACCTTTCCGGCAGGAACTTTAAGCGGTGCCCCAAAACATAGGGCGATGCAACTCATTGAAAAATATGAAAACACTAGTAGAGGCTATTACGGTGGCGCCATAGGTTTTATGGATTTTGAAGGCAATTTTAACCACGCCATTATGATTAGAACCTTTTTGAGTAAAGATCATAAATTATTCTGGCAAGCTGGTGCGGGATTAGTCGCTAAATCAAATCCAGACAATGAATTGCAAGAAGTTTATAATAAGTTAGGTGCGTTGACTAAAGCTATTGAAGAAGCTAAGGACATATGAGGTTTGGGGGATTAGGGATTTGGGATTTGGGATTAGGAAAAAAAAACAAAATAACGCCAATAGGAACATCCCGCTTTTCGATAGTGTCTGCATCATCAGATTTTAATCAAACCTGACAGGTTTCAAAAATCTGTCAGGTTTGACAAAATTCCAAAAAAGAACATATAACCTTTTGGAATCAGTGGTAAAAAGAAGTTTAATTAAAAAGATACCTGCTTACGCAGGCATAAAATGAAAAAAGTATTAGTAATAGATAATTACGATAGTTTTACTTACAATTTGGTGCACTATTTAGAGGACTTAAATTGTGAGGTCACCGTAAAACGAAACGATAAACTTACTCTAGAGGAAGTCGATGTGTTTGATAAAATTGTGCTTTCACCCGGACCTGGCATTCCTGATGAAGCAGGCTTATTGAAACAAATTATTAAAACCTATGCCGCTACAAAAAGTATTTTGGGTGTCTGCTTAGGC
The DNA here is from genome assembly GCA_964388865.1 of uncultured Flavobacteriaceae bacterium. Lineage (GTDB taxonomy): Bacteria > Bacteroidota > Bacteroidia > Flavobacteriales > Flavobacteriaceae > Winogradskyella. The sequence continues at coordinate 3,508 of CAYMDB010000064.1, read as the reverse complement.
CAACAAGCTATTGGTGAAGTCTTCGGTGGAACACTTAAAAATTTAGACAATGTTTATCATGGTGTTGCTACAAACGTCACCCTTTCTGTTTCAGACGAATCGCTTTTTAAAGGCCTCAATAAAACATTTGAAGTGGGTCGCTACCACTCATGGGTTGTAAACACTAATCTACCCGATAGTTTAGAAGCCACCTCTTTTGATGAAAACGGACAGATTATGTCGCTACGCCACAAGGTTTATGATGTAAAAGGAGTTCAGTACCACCCTGAATCTGTGTTGACACCTAATGGGAAAAAGATATTAGAGAATTGGGTGAATGGGTGAGATGGAAAATAGAGCATAGAGCATAGAAGCTTAAAATGCTCTTGATATAATAACAAGCAATTAATTAAAAAATATCCACTGTTGTGGAATGAGAAGACCATGAAACAATTATTAAACCGACTCATTAATCAAGAAAGTATTTCAACTGAAGAGGCTAAAAATGCCCTTGTAAATATTTCAGAAGGTAAATACAATCAAAGTCAGATTGCCTCATTTCTCACCGTGTATATGATGCGAAGTATCACCATAGAGGAGCTTCGCGGATTCAGAGATGCGCTTTTAGAACTCTGCATTCCTGTGAATTTAGACAATCAGAATACTATTGATTTATGTGGTACTGGAGGGGATGGCAAAGACACCTTTAATATTTCAACCTTATCGTCTTTTGTTACTGCAGGTGCTGGCGTTAAAGTGACTAAACATGGTAATTATGGAGTGTCATCGGCTTGTGGTTCTTCTAACGTTATGGAATATTTAGGCGTCAAATTCACAAATGATATCGATTTCTTAAAACGCAGCATCGATCAGGCGGGCATTTGTGTATTGCACGCTCCCTTATTTCATCCCGCCATGAAAAACGTTGCACCAATTCGACAAGAACTCGGTGTAAAAACCTTTTTTAATATGCTAGGACCTATGGTGAATCCCGCATTTCCTAAAAATCAAATGGTGGGCGTTTTTAATTTGGAATTGTTAAGACTTTACGGTTATTTGTATCAAGAAACAGATAAAAATTATGCCGTAGTTCATGCCTTAGATGGTTATGATGAAATTTCATTAACAGGAAAAACGAAGGTGATTTCTAATACAACCGAAACCTTATTTGACCCGAAAGATTTAGAAGTACCTCAAATAGAAGCATCCGAAATTTTTGGAGGCAAAAGCGTTAAAGATGCTGCGGATATTTTTAAGACAATTATCGAAGGAAACGGAACGCAATCTCAAAACAATGTGGTTTTTGCCAATGCCGGATTGGCCATCGCCACCGTAAAAGAAATTTCGCATAGGGAAGGTTTCGAATTAGCTAAAGCATCTTTAATGAGCGGAAAAGCCAAAAAAAGTTTAGAAAAATTAGTCGTATTAAGTCGAAAATCTTAAAACTGAATTCAATTAAAAACTTTAAAATTATAACTTAGTATTTAGAAGCTAAACCATGAATATATTAGATAAAATCGTTGCCGACAAACACAAAGAGGTCCAACTTAAAAAGCAACATATACCAGTACAAGTTTATGAGCAATTGCCTAATTTCGAAATGAAAACAAAGTCGTTGTCAAAACAATTACTAAAAAGTGATTCTGGCATTATTGCCGAATTTAAACGAAAATCGCCTTCAAAATCCGTTATAAATGCTACAGCTAAAGTAAAAGATGTTGCTATGGGCTACGAAACCGCAGGAGTTTGCGGTATGTCCATTTTAACAGATGAAATTTATTTTGGTGGTACAATGGACGACCTACTAAACGCTAGATTATGCTGTAACTTGCCTTTATTACGAAAAGAATTCATCATTGACGAATACCAAATTATAGAATCTAAAAGCATTGGTGCTGACGCCATTTTATTAATTGCTGCCATTTTGACGCGGAAACAAATTAAAGCCTTTTCAGAATTAGCAAAACAATTACATCTCGATGTGCTGTTAGAAGTTCATAACGAAGAGGAACTTCAAAAATCTATGATGCCATCCATTGATATGTTAGGCGTAAATAACAGAAATTTAAAAACCTTTGAGGTCAGTTTAGAAGTTTCAAAATTACTAAGTGTACAAATTCCTGATGACTTTGTAAAGGTTTCAGAATCTGGTATAAGTTCAGTTGAAGCCATCAAAGACCTAAAGCCTTATGGCTACAAAGGTTTTTTAATTGGTGAGAATTTTATGAAAACAGCGTCGCCAGGAAGGGCCGCCAAAATATTTATAGACGAATTATTAAAATAGAGTAGAAATACAACAAAAACATTGACTAGTAAAGACTCAAATAACGTTTCAACTTTTTCCTCCTCTGGGGAATATACCATCAGGCAAAACGGGCTTAAGCTCAAAGTGTGCGGCATGAAATACAATACCCTTGAGGTCGCAAATTTGCAACCCGACTATCTAGGCTTTATATTTTATGACAAGTCGAGTCGGTTTTTTGATACTGAAATTCCAGAATTACCAAAAACCATCAAAAAAGTTGGTGTTTTTGTGGATGCAACATTAGAAGAGGTCATCTTAAAAATTAAGACATTCGAGCTTCAAGCGGTTCAACTGCATGGCAAGGAGTCTGTGAATTATTGCAGGCAGTTAAAAGAAAAATGTCGTACTGAGCTTGGGAAAACTATAGAACTTATAAAAGTCTTCAGTATTAAAGACCACTTTAATTTTGAAGAACTCAAACCCTATGAAGCCTATTGTGATTATTTTCTGTTCGACACCAAAGGTGAATTACCAGGCGGAAATGGTTTTGCATTCAATTGGAACGTTTTAAAAGCGTATCCTTCAAACAAACCCTACTTTTTAAGCGGTGGAATTGGATTAAATGAAGTTGAAAACATCAATGAATTTTTAGAAAGTCAGGCCTCAAAACAATGCTTCGCTATCGATGTCAATAGCAAATTTGAAATTAAACCAGGACTAAAACATATTAAAGCTCTAAAAAAATTTAAAGCTTTGCTCAGTGCAAAGACTTTTTAAGCAACAACAAAAAAAGAAAGAAAAATTATAAAATTTTAAAACTATGCTCATGAAAAAGACATTCAACATTAACGAAAAAGGATATTACGGCGAATTCGGTGGAGCCTACATCCCAGAAATGCTCTATCCAAATGTAGAAGAGTTACGCGAAAATTATTTAAAAATTATGGCGGAACCTTCTTTTCAGGAAGAATTTCATGCCTTGCTAAAAGATTACGTCGGCAGACCCTCGCCTCTCTATTTGGCTAAGCGACTCTCAAAAAAATACAATACCAAAATCTATCTGAAACGCGAAGACCTCAACCACACTGGTGCACATAAAATTAATAATACGGTCGGACAAATTCTTATGGCGCAGCGTTTAGGTAAAACCAGAATCATTGCCGAAACTGGCGCAGGTCAGCACGGTGTGGCAACTGCAACAGTCTGCGCACTTATGGGTATTGAATGTATTGTGTATATGGGCGAAGTTGATATTGCACGCCAAGCTCCAAACGTTGCACGTAT
>CAYMDB010000063.1:0-11125 GCA_964388865.1 uncultured Flavobacteriaceae bacterium | reverse complement strand
TTTGTGGTTTTAGACAGCATAGCGCCAGAAATCACAATTGAACTCAATATTATTGGTGCCCATTTACAAGGATTGGGCTTAGTGGAGCGCAATGTTAAAACTGGTATGAAAATTTTTGCAGATTTTAAAGGTAACGGAAGTGTGTACGATGTCTCTGCGAATGTAGATGATGGTGTGGTCATTTACGATAAGAAAACGTATATGTTAGGCAATTTAGACGGCGTAGCCCATGTTACTACAGACACTACTTTTGTCTCACTAAGCAACAAAATGGTGGACATCAATTTAAGATCCAATACCAATCCACAAAATTTTAGCAAAGCCTTAAAACGTCATGTGCTAAGTTATTTTTTCAAAGACAACAATGTTGCCGATAGCATTCAAAATCCGGTTAACTTAAAATTGGATGCTAGATTATCGCAATCACCTTTATTAAATGATGTATTTTTAGTCAATGTAAAAGATTTAGATACCATTGATATTTCGGTAGATTTTAATGAAAAAGTACGTCAGTTAAAAGCCAACATTACTGCCCCACATATTAATTACAGTGGCAATGAATTAGACAGTCTAGCTTTTTCTATGACGACTGATAAGGAAAATTTTAAGTTTAACTTAGGCTTCAAAAATCTTACTGCTGGTCCTCTAGATGTCCCAAAAACCGTAATAAGAGGCAATCAAACCAATAACGAATTATCCATAGATTTCTTAGGATACCACGATGATGAGCAACTCTTAAATGTCAACACCAAAATAACGAGTAGTAGCGAAAGGCTTGCATTCACTGTTAACCCTAATAATTTACTGCTAAATAAACGGCAATGGTTAATCCCAGCGACTAATGAAATTGTGTTTACTGGTAAAAATATTGCCTTTAACGACTTTAAAATTTCAAGAGATAATCAGTCCATTGAAATAACGGATAAGTTACCCCATATTGAAAAATCTCATATCGCCGTAGATTTTAAGAACTTCAAAATAAGTGAAATTTTTAGTTATTTAAATCCAGAGGCACAACTGGCAACAGGTCAGCTCAATGGAAATTTTATCTTGGAAGAACCACTTGACAAAACTGGATTACTTGCAGATTTAAACATTGAAAATCTTACAGTTCTCAAAACTGATTTGGGAACCTTCAGTTTGAATGGAAAATCGCTTGACAATAATAACAGTTATGCTTTTTACGCAGGCTTAAAAGGAGGTGATATTAATTTTGATCTTATTGGCGATTACATTGCAACCGCTAAGGCAGCCGATCTTAACCTCGATCTCAATATTAATGAGTTTAAGATGAAAGCAATGAACACCTTAAGTTTAGGGGAGGTTAAAAATGCTGAAGGAAGTTTTAATGGTAAATTTAAAGTTACGGGTACAACTGCAGACCCAATTTATAACGGTTCAATAAACTTTAATAATGCGAGTTTCAATGTTGCAAAACTAAACACAACATTTACCATGCAAAATGAAACGCTTAATGTGAATAATACCGGACTCTCAATGTCTAATTTTACCATTTTAGACGCCAACAAAAATGCTTTAGTGCTTTCTGGAGATATCGGTACTAAAAGTTTTGTAAACCCCAGCTTTAATTTGAACATAAAAGCTAATAATTTTCAAATCCTAAAGGCTACAAAAGAAGACAACGAAACCCTATATGGCCAAGCAAGTTTTAACGTTGACGCTAAACTTACAGGAGATTTACAAATCCCAAAATTAAACGCCGATTTAACCATTGGTTCGAACACTAATGTGACTTATGTGATGCCATCCTCTTATGCCAGTATTGAAGAGCGCGATGGTGTTGTAGTCTTTGTCAACAGAGAAAATCCTGATGCTATTCTCACCCAAACAGAAGAACAAACGGCAACCATTAAAGGTTTTGATATTTCTACACGTATTAACATCGGGAAAGACGCTGCAGTAACTGTAGTTTTAGACGAAGAAACAGGTGACAACTTTAGAGCCTCTGGCGAAGGAGATTTTATTTTTACCATGGTTCCAAATGGAAGAATTTCACTTACAGGATCTTATGAGATTTCAGATGGCCATTACGAATTAAATCTTTACAATTTAGTCAATAGAAAATTTCTGCTTGCACCTGGCAGTCGCGTTACCTGGTCCGGAGATCCCTTTGATGCTGAGTTAGACGTGAGGGCTATTTACAATGTTCAAACATCGGCTTCAGCGCTTATGGCCTCACAAATTTCGGGAGCAGATCCGTCTGTGAGAAACAAATACCGGCAAGTACTTCCCTTTAATGTATATCTTAATATTGACGGTGAGTTACTAGCTCCAAAAATTTCATTTGGTCTAGATATGCCAGAGGAAGAGCAAGGTGCTATAGGCGGACAAGTATACGGTAGAGTGCAGCAAGTCAATGGACAAAAAGGCGAACTTAACCGACAAGTGTTTTCGCTTTTGGTACTTAATCGCTTTTATCCAGATTCGGGCAGCGATGGAAGTTCAGGCGGATTTGCACTTTTAGCAAGAGATAATCTTAATGATGCCGTTTCTGAGCAATTGAATGCCTTTTCAGATAAATTATTAGGCCATTCAGGTATTGAATTAGATTTCGGGCTCAACAGCTTCACTGATTATCAAGGGGAAAGTGCCGTAAACCGAACCCAGTTAGATGTGGCAGCACAAAAGAAGCTTTTTGACGATCGTCTCATTGTCCGTGTTGGTAGTGAGGTAGATATAGAAGGTAGTAGTTCAACAGGTGAGGCCACACCACTTATTGGTAATGTAAGTTTGGAGTATATAATTTCTGAAGATGGCAGGTACAGGTTAAAAGGCTTCAGAAAAAGTGCTTTTGAAAATGTCATCGATGGACAAACAATTGTAAGTGGCATTGCTCTGATTTTCACGCAAGAGTTTAATAAATTTGATGAACTTTGGGATGCCATTTTAAGATTCAGGGATGAAAAGAAAGCAAAATTAGAAGCTGATAAAAAAGCCGCCGAAGAACAACAAGAAACAACGGAGGAAGCAACCGATAAAAGCATTGAAAAGAAAGAGAATTAACCCTTGAACACAGCAGCAAAATATAGCATCTCACTTCTAATCTTCGGAATCATCTTGCACTCTTGTAGCATAAAGAAATATATTCCAGAAGGCGAGCGTATCTATACAGGAGCCACAATTGATATTAAAGCGGACTCCTCTATTCAAAATGTAGATGATTTAAAAACCGAGCTAGAAAATGTACTACGACCGCAGCCAAATTCGAAATTTTTGGGTATGCATCTTGGTTTATATTACTATTATAAAAACCAAAAGAAAAAACCTGGCTTTCTCAACCGCTGGCTCTATAAGCGCATAGGAGAAAAACCTGTTTATCAATCTGATGTTGCAACTTATGAAGTTGGAGATATATTGCGAAATAGACTCGAAAATAATGGTTTCTTCTACAGTAGCGTAGTCTCCTCTTTTGAAGAAAAAGAACAAGAAGCCTCTGTAACTTACACCCTTAAAGTTCCAGAACCGTATAAGATGGTGAATTTCACAGTGGACTCCATGCCTACTCCTTTGTATGAAAATGTTAAAGAAGCTGCAAAGACTTCACCTTTATCTAAAGATATGCGTTTTGATTTGTCTAGTTTAAAGCGCGAACGTCAGCGCATAGATTCAGAATTAAAAAATAATGGCTTTTACAATCTGAACTCTGATTTTTTCATTTTTGAAGCAGACACCAATCAATACAGCAACAAAAGTTTCGATTTGTTTTTAAAGCTTAAAGCTGAAGTCCCTGAAAAATCTCTGGTCCCTTATAAAATAAAAAACGTGAATGTATATCCGGCTTATAATTTACAAGATTCCACAACCACGAAAGAAGAGCGATTTAATACTAAAAGTTATTTTCAGGATTCGGTATTTTTTAAGCCTAAGTATCTCGATAAATTTATTACGATAAAAGAAGGTGATTATTACAGTCCGCAAACCTCAAAAAACACCTCTAGGCGCTTATCAACTATTGGCGCTTACAAATATGTAAATATTCAATATAAAGAACTAGACTCGTTGTTAACAGATAGTTTAGGGGTCCTGGAAGCCAATATTTTCTTATCACCATTAACCAAACGTGCTTTTCGGGCAGAACTACAAGCCGTTACAAAGTCCAATAATTTTGCTGGTCCAAATTTAGCTTTGACCTATAGCAACAGAAATTTATTTAAAGGTGGAGAAACCTTTAATCTCAGCACAAATCTTGGCTACGAAACCCAATTTGCAAGTGGAGAAAATGCAGGATTGAGTAGTTTAGAAGCCGGACTTAAAGGGGAACTCATTTTTCCACGCGTTATTTCACCAATTAAAATCAAAGACGATTTTTTTAAGTATTCTATCCCAAAAACCAAAACAAGTTTAGGGGTAACGCTCTTAAACAGAAGTAAATTATTTACATTGCTTTCTGGGAATGCACTCTTTGGATATACTTGGAATGCCAATCGCTACATTACCTACGACGTTAATCCAATCTCAGTCAGTTACACACGCTTGTCAAATACAACCGATGAGTTTCAAACTATTTTAGACAACAATCCGTTTTTAAGACTCAGTTTCGACCAACAATTTATTTCAGGATTGACATTTTCATTCACTTATAATGGTATGGTTGATTCTAGTGATCCCAATCAATTTTTCGTCAATACGACTTTTGATATTGCAGGAAACTCCATAAGCCTTTTAGGAAGTCAAAAAACCGAAGGAGAGCCTAAAACCTTTTTAGGTTTAGAATATGCGCAATACGCAAAGGCGGATATTGATGCCAGATTTCACTTAAATTTTGGTAAAAACAGAGAACAAACTGTTGCAACACGCCTATTTGCAGGTTACGGCTTGCCGTATGGAAATTCTGAGGTCATTCCTTTTGTAAAACAGTATTTTTCAGGGGGACCCTACAGCGTAAGAGCTTTTAGAATTCGTTCTCTCGGACCTGGCACTTATGACGAAAACAGTGATCCACAAAGCGCTGGTACATTTTTTGATCAGACCGGAAATATCCGTTTGGAGGCCAACGTAGAATACCGTTTTCCAATTTATTCATTCTTAAAAGGAGCTGTTTTTGCTGATGCCGGAAATGTTTGGAACTCAAAAGCTAACCCATTATTTGACGGAAAAGATAAGTTTTCATCCAATTTTATTAATGAATTAGGTATGGGAGCAGGCATTGGCTTGCGCATCGATGTGCAAGGCTTCGTTATCCGCTTTGATTTCGCTGCGCCATTTCACGACCCTTCACTAGCCAAAGGCGAACGATTTGATTTTCAGGTGGATCAAATGGTATTAAATTTCGCTATAGGGTATTCTTTCTAATTTTGATGATATTACCATTTTTAAAACACCTTAATATTAACTAGATACAAATGACACATGAAAGATAAAAAACAATTTATGAAAGAAGCCGTTGAGTCTGCTTTAAAAGGAATGAATAATAACGAAGGAGGTCCATTTGGTTGCGTTATTGTAAAAGATGGTAAAATCGTCGGTCGTGGAAACAACAAAGTTACCTCAACAAACGATCCAACAGCTCATGCTGAAGTGATGGCTATTAGAGATGCCTGTAAAAACTTAAATTCATTTCAATTAGAGGGTTGTGAAATTTACACCTCATGCGAACCTTGCCCAATGTGTTTGGGTGCTATTTATTGGGCACGACCAGAAAAAGTATATTTTGGGAGCAATCACGTAGATGCCGCCAATACCGGATTTGACGATGAATTTATTTACAAAGAAATTCCCTTACCTTACAACGAGCGCAGCATTCCTTTTGAGCAATATGGACGTGATATCGCAATTCAACCTTTTGAAGAATGGACTAAAAAAGAAAAGAAAATTCCGTATTAGTCAATGATGGGTTGAGGTAAAAAATAATAAGCAACAAGATATCAGCGTATTTTGAAATAATCTTATTATCTTTTTAGCGTTACTAAAATCCGCTCATAAAGACCAAGATGCTTCAATGAAAATACAAAGTAAGACTGAATATGCATTTTTCGGCTAACACACTATTTTTAGTGAATTTTCGAATAAAATCAAAAACTTATGACTCACGAGTTTAAAGCTATTTTACACAAGGCCTATGCTAATCAAAAGAAATGCGGACTCCAAGTTTTAGCCACTGTTGTGCATTTAGAAGGTTCTTCCTACAGAAAACCAGGAGTGCGAATGCTCATCTGCGACAATGGTGACATGACTGGTGCTGTTAGTGGCGGCTGCATTGAAAAAGAAGTGATTAACCAATCTCAGACTGTTTTTGAAACGCAGGTTCCAAAAATTATGACTTATGATGGCCGCTACAGATTAGGTTGCGAAGGCATTCTTTACATTTTAATTGAGCCTTTTTATGTGTCGGATCTGCTGTTTGAAAGTTTTTCAAAATGTATCGAAGATAGAGCGAGTTTTAAGATCACCTCTTATTTTAATAAATTAGAAGAACCTTCAGAACGTTTTGGGTCTATCATTCAATTTGAAAACCGCGAGGTTCTGGTGTTCAAACCTGAATTTGAAAGCTCAAAGTCACAAAACCTATCTATTTTTTCACAAACCCTACAACCCTGTTTTAGACTTCTAATTTTTGGAGGAGAACACGATACTGTTAAATTATGTGCCATGGCAAATCTGCTCGGCTGGGACGTTGAAATCATTACTTCCATAAAAGACCCAAAGTCCTTAACTGATTTTCCTGGTGCCAAATCGGTAATTGCCCAAGCCCCAGAATTATATGAGATAAGCATTGACTCGGAAACTGCCGTGGTTTTAATGAATCATAATTATGTTCTCGATCTAAAATACCTCATAAAATTAGAAGCCTTAAAACCAAAGTATATCGGAATTTTAGGCGCTTCAAAACGACGAGAAAAATTAAAAAATGAACTTCTCGAGTATTGTCCTGAAGCCACAGAATCATTTTTAGAATCAATTTTCAGTCCAGCCGGGTTAGACCTTGGTTCTATATCTCCTGAAGAGATTGCATTATCTATTTTAGCTGAAATTTTAGCGATTTCAAGACATAAAGAACCCAAATCCTTAAAGACTTTTGCTGGTACAATTCACTCTTAAATGAAAACGGCTGTTTTACTATTGGCTGCTGGCAAATCGTCTCGTATGGGACGCGTTAAGCAATTGTTGCCTATCGGAGATAAAACATTATTAGAAATCGCCATCAAAAGTGCCATACAATCAAAAGCCGATAAAACCTATTGTGTGTTGGGAGCTCATTTTGAAGCCATTCAGAAATCAATAGAAGACTATCCTGTCGAAATTATTCTGAATACAAATTACCATTCGGGATTAGGCTCTAGCATCATCGCAGGTTTGAAACATCTTGAAGACAAACACTTCCAAAGCATACTCATCATGCTTGCAGATCAACCCGAAGTGGATGCAAACTATTTGAATCAATTAATAGATGAAAGCAGTAAACAACCTTCCAAAATAATTGCGTCCTCTTACTCAGGACTATCGGGAGTACCTGCTGTTTTCCCGAAGCAATATTATAATGAATTGCTTAATTTAAAAGGAGATAAAGGTGCTAAAGACTTTTTGAATTCCTCAACGACAGAAGTTATTCAAATTGACAGTATTCCACTCATAGACATTGATACAACAGAAGATTATTCAGCGTATTTAAATTCATTATAAGCTAGTTATACCTTAGAAGATTGGTCGTTGAGTTTAGAAATACATTAAAAAAATTACAACTAAAAAAATATTAATTAACTTTAGCTAAATATTTTAAGACCTATGGCAAGTTATAATTTAAAGATTAACGGTAAACAAGTCACTGTAAATGTAGATTCAGACACCCCTTTATTGTGGGTGCTTAGAGATGAACTCAATTTGGTAGGGACAAAATATGGCTGCGGTATTGCCCAATGTGGCGCCTGTACAGTGCATATAGACGGTGTTGCTATGCGAAGCTGCACGCTTCCGGTGGTGAGTGCCGAAGGCTCAAATATAACTACCATTGAAGGTTTAGCAAAAGATAAATTACATCCTGTTCAAGAAGCTTGGAAAGAATTAGATGTGCCACAATGTGGGTATTGCCAAGCCGGACAAATAATGACGGCAACTTCATTTTTGTCGAAAAACCCTAATCCTAATACAGAAGACATCAGAAATGCAATGAATGGCAATCTATGCAGATGTGCGAGTTATAATAGAATCGAAAAAGCGGTTGCTTTAGCTGCTAAAAAAATGTCATAAGCCAATTATATCATGGAAAACGAAAACAAACTAACCTTTAGTAGACGGGATTTTATACGTACTACAGCACTCGCAAGTGGCGGACTTTTAATAGGCTTCAACTTTTTTAGCTCATGCTCAGAAACTGCTGCACCGCCTGTTGACATCTCTCAACTTAACTTTCAAGATTTTAATGCTTTTATAAAAATTGCAGAGAATGGCTATGTCACTATTTACTCACCTAATCCAGAAATTGGCCAAGGTGTAAAAACGTCGATGCCCATGATTATCGCTGAGGAATTAGATGTGCCATGGGATCATGTTACGGTAGAACAAGGCGCGCTAGATACTAAAAATTTCACAAGACAGGTTGCCGGAGGAAGTCAATCTATTAGATTTGGTTGGGATGCCTTACGCCAAACTGGTGCTACCGCTAAACAGATGTTAGTCAATGCCGCAGCTATGAAATGGGGCATTGATGCCTCGTCTTGCTCTGCTTCAAATGGCATTATTACCAATACAAATGGGGAAAAACTTAACTATGGTGATGTCGTTAAAGAGGCTGCTACCTTAGAAATTCCAGAAAATGTGAGTTTAAAATCCCCAAAAGATTATAAGATTATTGGCAAAGATGCCATCAATGTCGATATCGATAAAATCATAACAGGTGAATCCTTATTTGGATTAGATTATAGAACAGACGGCATGGCCTATGTTTGTGTTTGCCGACCACCTGCATTCGGACAAAAAATAAAATCATTTGACAGCACCGAGGCCAAATCGGTAAATGGAGTCTCAGATGTGGTTAAATTTGGTGATAAAGTTGCCGTTTTAGCTTCTAATACTTGGGCTGCCATGAAAGGTAAAAAAGCAGTGCGCATAGAATGGGAGGCTGATGGAGTTCTGGAAAGCACAGCATTACACGATGAAAAATTATTGAGTTTATTAGATGATAATTTGGAGGTACGCCGTGAAGATGGCAACATTGAAACTGCATTTGCAGAGGCTGACGCTGTTTTGGAACGCACTTATGAATCACCTTTTCTACCGCACAATTGCTTAGAACCAATGAATTTTTATGCCCATGTTACCGATGCCAAAGTGCACTTGGTTGGTCCTATTCAAACACCTGCAGGCACTGCAAAACGTGTAGCCGAATTAATTAACCGAGACGAAAATGACATCCATCTCGAAATGACTAGAATGGGAGGGGGATTTGGACGTCGTTTATATGGTGATTTTGTTTTAGAAGCTGCTGAAATTTCAAACATTACAAAGCAACCTGTAAAAGTTATTTACGCTCGTGAAGACGATATGAATGCTGGTATTTACAGACCTGCCATAAAATATAGAATTAAAGCCTCAGTAAAAGATGGAGAGGTTACAGGTTATCATTTAAAAGAAGCGGCCATCAACTCTAATATGTACGGTTTAATTCCACATTTTTTTCCAGCAGGTGCCATAAAAAATTACAAAGTAGAATCTGGGAATTACAAAAGTAACATCACTACCGGAGCTTGGCGAGCACCCTACACTAATTTCTTGGCTTTTGCAGAACAACGCTTTTTTGATGAATTGGCTGCGCTTGTAAAAAAAGATCCCGTGCAATTGCGTTTAGATTTATTAAAGAATGTTAAGGATGGTGAAGATCCAAAAATTGAATACTCCGCAAAACGAATGACTGACGTCATAAAATTAGCCGCAGAAAAAAGTAATTGGGGAAAAACTAATTCAGGGATTCATCAAGGCTTCTCGGCCTATTACAGTCATAATACGCATGTGGCAGAAGTGGTTGAAATCACCATGAAAAACGGAGAGCCTTATGTTGAAAAAGTCACAGTAGCTGTAGATTGCGGTATTGTTGTAAATCCAACAGGAGCAAAAAATCAAATTGAAGGCGGGGTTATTGATGGTATAGGTCATGCTATGTATGGTGATTTTTCATTTAAAAATGGCCAACCTCAAGATCTTAACTTTAATACCTATCGCCTCATAAGAATTAAAGAGACTCCAATAGTACACACCTATTTTGTAGAGAACGACTTATCGCCTACCGGATTAGGTGAACCAGGTTTACCGCCAGCTGGTGGTGCTTTGGCCAATGCTATTAAAGCTGCAACAGGACAAGAGCTCTCAAAACAGCCTTTTATTAAAGCTCTAAAACAAAAGCAGAAAACGTTTAACTCCTAAAAGGAGACTATTTATTGGATGATATCCTGAGGCCTTTTCTTTAAAAGGTCTTCAGCGATGCTTTGGTAATAATCTGATAATTTGAAATCCCATAGTGCTCTATGGTATCTTCAAGCAATGTATCACGAATAACTAAAATAAGATGCTTTTCCTTGTGGTCTATAAAATTGGGAATTAACAAATTTGCAGCTTCATGCAATCCTTTATTTTTGAGTTCTAATTTTCCGAGTTCATCTATAATTACGTAGTTATTTTTTGAATCTAGCAAGGTTTTTAGAAACGTATTGGCCCTTTCAAATGCTGATTTTGAGAATAAAAAAGGTCCGACAGAAATAGCATCGTGCGCGCTTTCCGATTCAACTTCAAGTGCAAATTCAGTTTTAGATTTTAGCTCGAAAAAATAGCGTTTTCCTTCGGCATTATCCGGACATAAGAGTCCGTCAACCTCATTTCGCTGAGCTGCCCAATCCTTTAAAGCCGATGTTTTTCCGCTTCGAATTTTACCGGATAGAATGTAAATCATGCAGAAGGCATTTTAAAATGAATACAATTTGCAACACTATTTGCGATAAAAAACTTGAAACGTTCATAGCCTTTTAAATGTTTGGTTTCTTTCCAAGTATGTGAAATGATTTGTCTGAAATAAGGGAATAAATCCATAGCCTCAGAGATATCTTCTTTGTACTGTGATTTTTTCTTATTCAAATACTTACGAATTATTCGCAATAAAAACGGACCCACAACTAGGTAC